>JBEPXL010000150.1:0-7118 GCA_041641935.1 Desulfobacteraceae bacterium
GCCAGTGACGGTGAGCAGAGACAGTGGCAAACCGGTCACTGAGAAACGAGATGGGGTGACTATGAAGAAAAAAGAGAAAGAGCTGAGAAGAAAGAAACTGCGGACCGCCGCCATTACCGCTGTGCTGGCCTGCATGGCCGAAGAGGCGGCCATGATGCAGGCCGGGGCCGGACAGGCTGCCGAAGCCTCCAGACCTGCGGCGCCGCCTTCCATGTGGGGCATGAGCGGCCGGCAGGACATGATGCATTTTCGCAGCATGATGCAGATGAAAGCCTTCCACGGCGGACGGGTCCGGTAACCTGCAAGAACCGTTTTCTGATAACGAAACGATATGATGTTCAATCATTTTTTCAAGGGGAGAATTGCAATATGACGACCGATCACACTGCAGTCAAATGGACCGAAATGAACTACGACAAGGACAGACCCAAGGCGGACAATCCGATCAAGGTCCTGGATCTGAGCCTTCGCGACGGACACCAGTCCCTTTTCGCCACCCGGGGCCGTACAGAAGACATGATTCCGGTGGCCGAACACATGGACCAGGTCGGGTTCTGGGCCGTAGAGACCTGGGGCGGGGCCACCTTCGACACCATGCACCGTTTTTTGAATGAAGACCCCTGGGAGCGGATCCGGACCCTGAAGCGATATTTCAAAAAAACCCCGTTTTCCATGCTGCTCCGGGGCCAGAACCTGGTGGGCTACCGCAACTACGCCGACGATCTGGCCAAAGCCTTTGTGGAGCGGGCCGCGGAAAACGGCATGGATATTTTCCGTACCTTTGACGCCCTCAATGATTACCGGAACTTCGAAACCGTGGTCAAGGCGATCAAGGCATCGGGAAAACATTTCCAGGGCTGCATCTGCTACACCCTCACCGAACCCCGGCTGGGCGGCGAGGTGTACAACCTCGACTATTACGTCAGCAAGGCCAAGGACCTTGAGAGCATGGGCGCGGACACCATCTGCGTCAAGGACATGGCCAGTCTCATGGCCCCGTATGACGCCTTTGATCTGGTGAAGGCGCTCAAGGAGGCGGTGAACCTGCCCATCCATCTCCACAGCCATTTCACCTCCGGCATGTCGCCCATGACGCATCTCAAGGCCATCGAGGCGGGCGTGGACATCATCGACACCTGCATGACCCCCTATGCCTACCGGACCTCCCATGCCGCCGTTGAACCGCTGGTCATGACCCTGATGGGAACCAACCGGGACACCGGGTTCGATATTGAGCTCCTGGCCAAGATCAACCAGATCCTGGAAAAAGAGGTCATGCCCAAGTACAAGCACCTGCTGGACGACTCCAAGGTCTCCATCATCGACATCAACGTGCTGCTTCACCAGACACCGGGCGGTATGCTCTCCAACCTGGCCAACCAGCTGCGGGAAATGGATGCCCTGGACCGGATCAACGAGGTCTATGAAGAACTGCCCCGGGTCCGGAAAGACCTGGGCCAGATCCCCCTGGTCACCCCCACCAGCCAGATTGTGGGCGTCCAGACCGTCAACAATGTTCTCTTCGATGACGAAAACGAGCGCTACAAGATGATCACCGGCCAGGTCAAGGATCTCTGCTACGGCCTCTACGGAAAGACCGCCGTGCCCATCAATCCCGAAGTACAGAAGAAGGCGCTCAAGGGATACCCCCGTGGGGAAGAGCCGATCACCGTGCGTCCGGCCGAGGTGCTGGAACCCGAGCTGGACAAGGCCAAAGAGGAGATCGGCGATCTGGCCAAAGATATCGACGACCTCATTCTCTACGCCATGTATCCGGTTACCGGTAAAAAGTTCCTCAAATGGAAGTACGGCGTGGAAGAGCCGCCCGAGGAGGTGAAACCCCGGACGATCGAAGATGTCAAGAAAGAGGAGGAAATGGTCAAAAAGGCCAGGGCCGGACTTCTGGTCGAGAAGAAGGAAGCACCGGAAAAGGGCGAAAACCTCCGGACTTTCAATGTCTTTGTGGATGACGAGTATTTCGAGGTCGAAGTGGACATGCCCGAAGGAATGCCCGCCGTGAGCTTCCAGGCCCAGAGCCAGGGCCAGCCGGCGGCTCCCAGACCGGCTGCCCCCGCAGCCGCGAAACCGGCCGCTCCCAAACCCGCACCGGCCGCCGCCAAACCCGCCGCGGCACCGGCCGCCCCGGCGGCAGGGGATGTGGAAGGAACCCCGCTGACAGCACCCATGCCCGGCATGGTCGTGAGCTACCAGAAGAATGTCGGAGACACCGTCGAGAAGGGCGATACCGTGGTGGTGCTGGAAGCCATGAAAATGGAAAACGCCCTGCCCGCACCGGCAGGCGGAACCATCAAGGCCATCAATTTCAGCAGTGGTGACTCTGTCTCCAAAGGTGCCGTACTGGCTGTCATCGGCTAGTCCGTGATCCTGGTCCGTGATCAATGAACAGAGTGATGCCGGCACGAACAGAAAGCGCAGCCGGTGGATCACGGAAAATTGAGAAAGTGCAGAGTGTCCTGCAGGGATCTGTTTCCTGCAGGATGCTCCATGTTCACTCTTAACTTGAAAAGCAGGGATAATCATGAAGATCCACGAATATCAGGCGAAAGAGTTATTCAAAAAGTTCGGTGTGGCCACCCCCGAAGGCGGTGTCGCCTTCAATACCGGTGAAGCCCAGAGCGTCGCTGAAAAACTCGGCGGGTTTCCGGTGGTGGTCAAGGCCCAGATTCACGCCGGGGGCCGGGGCAAGGGCGGCGGTGTCAAGCTGGCAAAATCGATGGATGAAGTCAAAGAAATCGCCGGTGAAATCCTTGGCATGACGCTGGTGACCAAACAGACCGGCCCGGAAGGAAAGGTCGTCAAGAAGGTGCTTGTCGAACAGGGGCTCAACATTGTCAAGGAACTCTACCTGAGCATCCTTCCCGACCGCGCAACCGGCAAGAACCTGATCATTGCCAGCGAGGCCGGCGGCATGGACATCGAGGAGGTGGCCGAAAAGACGCCCGAGAAGATCATCAAGGTCTACATCAATCCGCTGACGGGAATCCAGCCTTACCATCTGCGGGAAGTCGCTTTCGGCATCAATATTCCCTCCGCCGCGATGAAGCCGTTCACCGGTCTTCTGAAGAATCTGTACAAGCTGTTCTCTACGCATGACTGCTCGATGGTGGAAATCAATCCCCTGGTACTCACTGCCGAAGACAATGTCATCGCCCTGGATGCCAAGATGGATTTTGATGACAATGCCCTCTACCGTCATCCCGATGTGAAGGAATACCGGGATCTGGACGAGGAAGATGCCACGGAAGTGGAGGCGTCCCAGTACGGTCTCAACTACATTCACCTGGGCGGTGAAGGCAATGTGGGGAACATGGTCAATGGCGCGGGCCTGGCCATGGCGACCATGGACTGCATCAAGTTCGCCGGCGGCAGACCGGTCAACTTTCTGGACGTAGGAGGAGGCGCCAGCGCCGAGCAGATCGAAAACGGCTTCCGCATTCTGCAGAGTGATCCCAATGTCAAGGCGATCCTGATCAACATCTTCGGCGGTATCCTCCGGTGTGACCGGCTTGCCAACGGTGTGGTCCAGGCGGCCAAGAAAGTCGGAATGCGGGTTCCGGTGATCATCCGCATGGAAGGGACCAATCTTGCAGAGGGACGCAAGATCCTGAAAGAGTCGGAACTGGAACTGATCAATGCCGTCGATCTGAAGGACGCGACCGAAAAACTCAAGGAAGTCATCCAGTAACCCATATTGCTATGGATTTACCGAAGAGGAAAGAGCCGTGAGTATATTTGTCAATAAAGATACGAAACTTTTGGTGCAGGGAATCACGGGAAAGGAAGGGCAGTTTCATACCCGTGCGTGTGTGGACTACGGCACCCGGGTCGTCGCCGGTGTCACCCCCGGCAAGGGGGGGCAGAAGATGGATGACGTGCCGGTCTTCCACACGGTCAAGGACGCGGTGAAAGAGACCGGGGCCAATGTCAGCATGATCTTCGTGCCGCCCCCGTTTGCGGCCGATGCCATCATGGAGGCGGCGGACGCGGAAGTGCCCCTGATCGTCTGCATTACCGAGGGAATCCCGGTGATGGACATGATGCGGGTCAAGAACTACCTGAAGGACAAACCGGTCCGGCTCATCGGGCCCAACTGTCCGGGCATTATCACCCCGGGCGAGTGCAAGATCGGCATCATGCCGGGCGTCATCCACAAACCGGGAAAAATCGGTGTGGTCTCCCGCTCCGGAACCCTTACCTATGAAGCGGTCCACGCCCTCACCCAGACCGGTCTGGGCCAGACCACCTGCATCGGCATCGGCGGCGATCCGGTCAACGGAACCAACTTCATCGACTGTCTGTCCGAATTCCAGAAAGACGACGCCACCACCGGTATTGTCATGATCGGTGAAATCGGCGGCAATGCCGAAGAGCAGGCGGCCGAGTACATCAAGGCCAGTGTGACCAAACCCGTGGTCGGCTTCATTGCCGGACTGACCGCACCTCCGGGACGGCGCATGGGCCATGCCGGCGCCATCATCAGCGGAAAGAGCGGAACCGGCCAGAGCAAGATCGAAGCCATGAAGGCCAACGGCATCAACGTCTGTGAAAACCTCGCCTACCTGGGCGATGTCTGCGCAGAGGTGTTCAAGTAGTCCCGTCCCTCTCCTTATGGGCAGTGACAACTGCAGGGAAGGCGGCCCGGAAGGCCGTTCATCCCCTCCCCGTTCCCTGCAGTTGTTCCATTTCCCCGCCCGGTCATCCGATTCTTCTCTTGACGGCAGGCCCCGGGATGGTTATCTGATGCACAGCAATACATCAGATCCATCACCATGATCAGTCGAAACGGAGTTGTATGCACGAAATGGGAATCGCCATGCAGGTGCTGGAAATCGCCGTTGCGTCCATTCCGGAAGAGATGCAGGGGGTTCCGGTGGAGCAGGTGAACCTGAAGGTGGGGAAACTTTCTTCGGTGGTTCCGGACAGCCTGCGGTTCTGCTATGAAGTCATCGTCAAGGATTCTCCCCTGGCCGGTTCGGTCCTCCATATCGAAGAGATTCCGGTGGAGGCCCGGTGCAGGGACTGTGACCATCAGTGGACGGTAACGGAACCGGTGTTCCGGTGCAGCGCCTGCCAAAGCGGCAACATCGAAATTCTGTCAGGCCAGGAACTGGAAATCGCCTCCATCGAGCTTGCCGAACCTGAACAGTAAAATATACAGTGATCTGCGGATGCCGCAGATTTCATCTGCCACAGAGACGCCCGCGTAATCAATAACGGTTGCCTCCCGTTTAAGACCATCACCAGCGGGCTGTCTCTGTGGCTCTTTTTTGAAGGGATGTCTGGATTATGGAAGTCAAGGTAGTACGCAAGGTGCTGGGGGTCAATGATACCATGGCCCGGCAGAACCGGAAACGGTTTTCGGAAAAGGGAATCTTCACGCTCAACATGATGAGTTCTCCCGGCTCCGGGAAGACCACCATTCTGGAAAAGACCCTGGTCCGCATTGCACCGGAGCTGAAAAGCGCCGTTATCGTCGGTGATGTCTGCACCTCCAACGATGCAGACCGGCTGGCCCGGAGCGGGGCACCGGTGGTGCAGGTCAATACCGATGAGTTCGGCGGGGACTGCCATCTGGCGGCCCATGTGGTGGACAAGGCGGCCGACGATCTGGAACTGGACGGGCTCGATCTGCTGATTGTGGAAAATGTGGGCAACCTGGTCTGCCCGGCCGAGTTCGATATCGGCGAGGATACCCGGGTGGTGGTACTCAGCGTTACCGAAGGGGAGGACAAACCGGTCAAGTACCCCCAGATGTTCCGGGCCTGCGAGGCGGCCATTCTCAACAAGATCGATCTGCTGCCGCATCTCGATTACGACAGCGAAGCGGCCGTCAACTACATTCAACAGGTCCATCCGGAGATGCCCGTCTTTTCCCTTTCCGCCAAAACCGGTGAGGGGTTTGAGGCATGGATCGATTGGCTGCTTCAGAGGGTTCGCATGAAAAAGGCGTAGGACAGGCGGACCGATGGCGTCTGCCATAGAGATTGGCGCAGATGTTTCCTTCGCCGGTGACTGATCCTGCAGGATGTTTTCTTCAGGTCTGGCGAATTGATTTTTCCGACGGAATGGTTATATTACTCTCTGTTATTTCGGAAACATTTTATTATAAATCTTTGGATGAAATTCCAGAGGGTTGAGGAATATTGAGGAGGTTTCAATTCACATGGCCATAGAAACAAGAGATCAGTTCCTGGAGCGGATGAGTGCCCAGGAAAAGCCTGTCTGCCCCCACTGTGGTGAGCAAATGAAAATCTGGGAAGTTCCGCCGCTTACCTTCAGTGACGGTCTGGGCTGGGGCGCACCATATCTGTTTGTCTGCTTCAACGACGATTGCGAATTGTATAAGCAGGGATGGGAGAATATCGAGGAAAATTACGGACACAAGGCGTCGTATCGCTGCATGTGCTATGTGGGGGAGGATAATTTCCACTGCATGCCGGTCTTCAGTCCTGTCGGTGCTACCGGTCAGATGATCGAGGATCAGGATCTGATGCAGGAGGAAGTACTGAAAGAGAATACCAAACGCGGCTTTTCCATCCTCACGGACTGCTATCTCAATAAAGACGGCGTGACAGTACTCCGGATGCTTCTGGACAGTGCGGAACCGCCGCGGGTCCGGCTCAAGGCCGCCGAGATGATCGGTGACATCGGCATTCCCGAGGCCATTGATCCGCTCCGGGATGTGACGTTCGGCAGCCCGAAGATCCAGGAGCAGGTCCAGAAATCGATTCAGAAGATCCATGAACGGCATTTTACGCGGGAATGTCCCTTCTGCGCTGAAATCATCAAGAAGCGGGCCAAAATCTGCAAGCACTGCCAGAAGGAAGTGGCGGGACAGTAAATTCGCGGCGCAGTACAGAGAAAAGGAAAAAGCTCCTTCTCCGGTCCGGTTTTATTGTGAAACCCTGGAGACAGGGGCTTTTTTTGTGATTTCCTCTTTCATTCTTAAGCAAGAGAGTTACCTTGCTCTCCGAGTTTTATGGATCTCTGTGAGACCAGTGATGCATGTCGAGGTATGAAATTGTCGGCAATAGGGGAGACTGCTTTGTATATCAGTAATAAAATAAGCAGCTTCATGTCACAACTTATGTTCAGAT
>JBEPXL010000150.1:7128-7827 GCA_041641935.1 Desulfobacteraceae bacterium
CCTAAAAAGTAAACTCCTGTTCCGCCTTTTAATCTGAATCGCCATACCATTTCAGCACCGCATCTTTTGCATGTTTCTTTCGGATCAGAATCATCGCTTTTATCTATCTTTTCCTGCTCCGCTAAATTTTGGCATTCAACACAGTATTGTGCGTTTGGATAAATGGACAATCTGGAAACCGGTATTTGTTCATCACAATTTAAGCATCTGCTGCATCGGGAGCCATTTTCAATCACTTCTCCTGAATAAGTAGTTAAGGATACTTCTTTTGAATTGCATTTACCGCATCTTAACACATGCAAATTTTCTAAGATTGTCGCCAAATACACATTTTGCAGAACAATTTTCAAACGTTCTGATATTTTTCTGATAATTTCAAGGTCTAAATCTTTTTGATAATTGCAGTCTTTACAATTTAACTTGTACATTTTGCATCATCGAAGTGTGGCGTCAATTTATGTTTTCACACTGGAGAGGCTTTGTGGCGAGGGAACCGAGTCCGCCCGCAGCCTATAGCGCATTCTGAAAGATGAAGAATGGCCCATGCCTTCCTCACAGGGCGCACTTATCCTGCCCACGGCAGTTCTCAGGACTTCTTTATAATCTCCTCCAGCACAAACTCCGCCCGGTGACAGGCCACCAGATGCTCATCATCCTTCGTGCCCGGCGCGGGCCGCAGCAGCGGTTCTTCTTCGGCAC
>JBEPXL010000151.1:0-7822 GCA_041641935.1 Desulfobacteraceae bacterium
CCCGGCGCAGCTGCGGATCGCGTGATGCCTGTTTGACCACGTTCATCAGACTGGCCACGGTTCCACCGGACATGCCGCCCCGCATGGAACGAACCCGCATCTTTACGCGTGTGGCGGTTTGTCCGTACCTTTCCTGCATCTTTTGCTGGAGAAAATAGACGCCCATGTCCGACGGAATGGAATCGAATCCGCAACAGTGGACAATGCGTGCGCCGGAATTGCGGGCGTCATCTTCATACCGGGTGATCATGCGGTGGATCCATTGCACTTCACCGGCCAGATCGCAGTAGTCGGTCCCGCTCCGGGCACAGGCCCGGACCAGAGGTTCGCCGTACAGGGCGTATGGTCCAACGGTGGTGACGACAACCTGCGTCCGGGCGCACATGACATCGAGGGACTTCTCATCTTTGGCGTTTGCGACGATCAGCGGCAATGAACCGGCTTCGCTGCCCAGTGAGTCGCGGACCTCCGCAAGCCGTTCTTCGGAACGACCGGCTGCGGCCCATCGGAGTTCTCTGCCACTGGTCCCGTACTGTTCGCTCAGATAACGGGCCAGAATCCGCCCCACGAAACTCGTGGCGCCGAACAGGACCAGATCGTATTCTGTTTTACTCATTGCACCACCTTTTTGTCCTGAATTGGATGAGGGTAACAATGCGCAGAATGCTGTCCGGACAGGTGCGCGGCGGGTCTTTGCGTAGTTGACATCAGACTGGCGTCCGCTGACGGTCTTGTACCGGATGCCAGTCAAACCACCTCAATCAATCCCGGTTCATTGTTCTTCACCGAATTCACCCGCCGGGACACCGGATAACCTGCCAGATCCTGAACCGCTTCTTTCAGTACCACCTTCCGCAATCCCTCCACATCCGCATTGTCCGGATCAAGCCAGAATGCATGATCCTCGGGTTTCAGAATCACCGGCATCCGGTTATGGATATGCCGGACCGCTTCCCCGGCATCCGTCGTGAGGATCGTACAGGAATCATATCGCTCCCCTTCATCCTCCGGATTCTTCCAGCTTTCCCACAGTCCTGCAAACGCAAAAGGCGCTTTCGACGGAAGCGTTATAAAAAAAGGCTGCTTCCGCCCTTCCTCCTGCTTTTGCCATTCATAGAAACCATCCGCAGGAATCAGACACCGGCGGCGTTTGAAGGCATGGCGGAAACTCGGCTTTCCATGGGCCGATTCCGCGCGGGCATTGATCAGCCGCGACGCGCCCGAAAGGTCTTTGGCCCAGAACGGCACAAGCCCCCACCGGAGCGTTCCCAGCCGCCTTTCCCTGTCATGTTCAATGATCGCAGGAATTTCCCGGGTCGGGGCCACATTGTAATTCGGGATCACTTCACAGGTGATCTTGTCGATACTGAAATGCTTTTGAAGCGTTTCCGAATTGCTGTATTGCGCAAACCGTCCGCACATGGTTTGTCTCCTGCGTCAGTTTCAGGAATTGCTTCAGTAGAATCAATTGATAAGCCTGTTCTCGTCTATGACGATACCTATCGAACATCCAATCACAATTTCCCCCTCTTCTGTACCATATAATCAGAGGTGACCTTTTTTCATCCGGACCTGTATGAGCCTTGTTTATTATTCGGGTTTCCCTGTCAGTTCCGAAAGCTCTTGAACAAATTTCCGTAACGCTTCGGATTCAGTGATCAACTGCTCGGATGTGGTCGCCGTTTTTTCCGCGCCGGATGCGGTCTCGTAACTGATTCGATTGATATTGTCGATCATCTCACGAATTTGCTCAATCTGCTCCATCTGAATCTGGAAACTGTTTGTTATTTTGCCGATAAGTTCTTTCTCTTCCTGGTTCTGCCGAATCGCCTCTTCAAAAGATTGATGGGTTTTTTCCAGCAGGTTTGCGCCGGTCTGAATCTGAACAAGGGTTTCCTCAATCCGGCCAGAACTGCTTCTGGCGGCTTCCGCACTGCGGAGGGCAAGGTTGCGGACCTCTTCGGCCACCACGGCAAAGCCTGCTCCGCTCTCTCCTGCGCGGGCGGCCTCCACTGCCGCATTCAGGGCCAGAAGATTGGTCTGAAACGCAATTTCATCGATGGTTTGAACGATCCTGCCGGTCTCCTCCCCCGTCGCCCGGATGGCCGTCATGGCTTCCAGGGTCTTCCGCATGGCCCCTCCGGCCTCCACCTGCATGTCCAGAGATTCCTGACTGATCACCTCTATCCGTCTTGTATCAGAAATATTCTCATCACGATTTTCAAACATCTGCTCCAGAAAAACTCTTGTCTCATCCACCGTTGTTTTCTGGACTCTCATTCCCTGATCAACCTGACTGGAGATTTCCTCCATTTCGGAAGATACAGACTTCATATTCTCTGCGGAATTCGTCATCCCTTCAATGGCCCGCAGAATCGGACGAACGGTCTTTTTCGAGATCATCAGACCCCAAATGCTGAAAATAATCACCGACACAATGCCGCATCCCATGATCCATTTATGCAGCACATTCCGGATCTCCAGGCTCGATTTCAGCAGGGTGTCCCGAACCTGGATCTCATCCAGGGGAAAGGCCGCACAGAGGACGGCGATGTTATTCTCTCCGCCGCATAACAGCGGAGAGAAGCTGACGGCCCACTGACGGCCTGCAAGAGGGATAATGCCATTTTGGAATTTTGGGGTTTTGCATACCTGCCGCAGATACGCGGGATCGATGCGAAAGGCGTCGGGCCGGAAGCGCTCTGTTTCGTCTCGATGAATCCCTGCGTAGGCCAGGGGCGTATCCAACAGATACAGGACGGCGGCGGAATCCGTGGCTTCATACAATCGCTGAAACGGATGGTGGAAACCGTTCAACAAAATGCCCGCCGCATAAATGCCGAGGGGATCGCCGAAATCGTCCAGGATGACGGTGGCCGCGGCCACACTGAGGCCGCCTTTTTCCTCGACGGATCGATCTCCCAATCCCAATACATTCAGATTTTCAGGATCATGCCATGATACGGATTCCGCAACGGGCGGATCATCCACTGTCTCATCCAGGTATTTTCGGACCTCTTTGCCCGTATCCCACGTTTCAAACCAGGATGTTATGCCGCTTCGGTCTGTCCGGGAGGGATGGCTTGCCAGAAGTTGTCCGTCCAGGTCGAACACCATGCTGAAATCCACGCCCGAAGGGCCGCTGGCCTCCTGGAGCTGATGGGCAATCGCGTTGAGCAACTGGCTTTCGATGTTATGAATGATCAACGTAGACCGGGAAAATTCCTTCACATGAAGTTCCAGCAGGTCTTTTGTATCGTCCAGCAGAGAGTAGAGGATGCGGTTATGGCCCCTCAGCACCTCCTGTTTCTGAGCGATGATATCTTCATTGACCAGTTGCTCCTGTCGCCCGACGCTCCGGTTCAGCTTCCACGAAACCAGCAGGCCGATCCCCCCGATGATCAGGATGACGGCAGCGATAAAACCGCTTAAAATTCTACCCTGAATGGTTTTCACGTTGCCCTCCTGTCCGCGGAACGTTCATTCAATACGGAGCCGCCCCCGCGTCCTTGATGGATTCATGGGCCTCCGGCGAAGTGGCAAACTCGATGAACTTTTGGATGATGCCCTGCCGATTCTTTTCCCGGAATACCAAACCCACGGGATGGGCGCTGGGATAGTCGTCGTCGAGAGGGCCTTTCCCGTCTATGCTCAAAATTTGGACATCCGCATTCTCCGCATACCCGTAACTCCCGAAACCGATGGTCCCGGCCCTGGTTTCAACCGTATTCAGTGCGTCGATTTCCGTGAACACGGTCTTGGAACGGGAGGTGATATCAATGTCCTCGAACTCGGGCAGTGTCTCTTCAAGTGTTTCCAGGGCGCTGTCCCCTTCCTCCCGCGTCACCACTCTGATCTTGCCCGCCGGGCCGCCGACCGATTCCCAGTCTTCAACCTTTCCGCTGTAAATATCGGCCAGTTGCTTTGAAGTCAGGTCCCGAACCCCGACCTCTTTGTTTACAAAAAAGACAATCTGAACCTTTCCTAAGAGCACAAACGTCAGCCCATACCCCTCCTCATGCGCCTCAAAATCCCGGGCCACCCGCGCAATCAGCGCCTCGTCTTCGGCCACGGCCTTGATGCCGCCGCCGGAATCAATACTCTCCGGGATACTCACAGTGACACCCGGATTCTGCTTTTCAAAGGCTTCGGCCACGGCCTTGAAGACCGGTTCGCCGTTTTCCGTCCCCACCAGGTTGATATCCTCGGCCGAAGCGGATATCACCGTGATCAGAAAAACAGTCAGCACCACAACCACACGGATAACAGCTTTCCTCTTCATTACATCCTCCTTTTGTTTCCTGAAAAGCGACTTCCAAACGTTTGATTAAAGATATAGAACAAATTCTTCAAGACAGGGTATCATATTTACAATCAGGCAAAACGGTATACAAGAACCGGCTCCCTGGGATGCGCTTGATATGGAAAAAATTTCAGTTGATACCGGGATTGAAGATTTTGCCGAACATCATGATCATTATCTGTATGGCACACCCAAAAAGAAATGAAACAGATTTTTGCAGATGCATCCGCCCTCTTTACCCCTCCATCACCACCTTCGGGAAATAAAACGACACCACCCGGTGCGGATCATCCACAATCTCACTGATCCGCAGATCACCACAGACGCTGCAAAGCATGTATGCATCAATCGGTCGCATCCTGTACCTGTCTGCAATAAACTGCACCATCTGAGAGACCGCATCTCTGGCGGACGCCATCAGGTTCGGTCCGACGCCCGTTGCCACCTCGTATCCTTTTGCATCCAGATGGCGCGTGACCGGTCCCGGCGTTGAGAAATGGGGATACTTCAGCTGCCGCCCTTTCTGCAGTTCAATCCGGACCGTCACCTTCATCGGGCATTCCATTGCCGTGCCGCAGATCTCGCCGTCCCCCTGTGCTGCATGTCCGTCTCCCATGGAAAAAAGCGCTCCCGGCACTGCCACCGGCAGATACAGTTCCGTACCCTCGGCCAGATCGCGGGTATCCAGGTTTCCTCCTGTGGCGAGGGGAACAATGGCGTCATGGATGCCCGCTTCAGCCGGGGCTACGCCGACGATACCCGGAAACGGTTTCAGGGGAATTCTGCCTCCGGGACTGAATTCCACAACCGTGTCATCGGGATTGAAATGCCAGATATGAAGGGCCGGATCATGAAACTGGTCGGCCAGAAGCCCGAAACCGGGTATATTGGCGGTCCAGGCCCAGTTGTAGAGGGAAAAGGAAAGAAAAGTGACCTTGAGCGCATCACCGGGTTCTGCCCCGTCCACAAATACCGGTCCAAACGCCGGATTGACGCGACTGCTGTCATAACTGGAGAGAATATCCACTGTGGAATCCGGCTTGATCTGACCGCCGCCGGCATCGAGCATATCGAACTCGACGATGTCGCCGGGTGCGATCTTCAGTACCGGGGGCAGGGTATTGTTCCATCCGAAGTGGTGCTGGTTTTTATGAATGGCGTAGGTCTGGGGCATATTCACCTCTCTTGTGGGCGGAGTTGATGATGCAGCAGGTATCCGTATTTCAGCGGTATCCGCCGCTGTTCCGGCGCCGGCTGAAAAACTTGCACCCTTTATCGACGACGCTGGGCGGTATATCCTTGGCCGGCCCTTTTTTATTGGCCACGAACCAGGTACACCGGCCCAGAAAAGTTGTTCCTTCCAGATCGATAAAGCGGCAGTCCCAGCAGCACTGCCGGGAAGATGGAGACGATTGGTTCTGCACGATTATTTACCTCGATTTCAGTCTTTTCCCGAAAGTCTTCTTACGATAGGAAAGCGAAGTCTGTTTGTCAATCCTGAGGATGTGTGCAGGAGATTCGACTTTTCAGCGCAGTCCGGCGGCTTTCTGCAGGGCAAAGACGGCATCACTGAGATTGACAAGGCCGTCACCGCTCAGATCCAGTGCCACCTCAGGATGTGACGGGGGAATACCGGTCAGAATCTGCAGGATGGATACTGCTCCTCCCAGATCGTCTCCCTCGATCAGAAACCGTTTCTGTGCAATCCAGTCCAGGTAATTGAAGACGCGGGTATAGACGCCGTAATAATCCGGCAGGGCACACCCTTCTCCCCAGCTGACCAGACCGATCAGTTCATACTGGTTCTCCGGGTTGAGGATCACCAGCGGTCCGCCGCTGTCTCCCGAGCAGGCATCCTTTCTGCCACTGGCAAAGCCTGCACAAAGCATATTTTCCGTAATCCATCCGGTATCAAAAGTGCTGACACATGTTTCCTGGTCAACCACCGGAATATTCACTTCCTGCAGACGTTCTGCATAATAATCCGGTTCTGAAAAACTGAGACTCTGGGCAATGGTATTGCCCCAGCCGATCACGGTTGCTTCATTGTAGGCTTCATCGAATAAGGTATCACTGATAAGCTGGAGCGGCGTCAGCGACGCATGAGCGGCATGTTCCAGCCGGATCAGGGCGATGTCATTGTCCAGATCATAGGAACTATATAGCTCATGCAGAAAAATCTCCGCAGCCGGAATCCGCTCCCGGTTGCCGGGATTCTCATCGGGATTCGTCAGATCGTGTGCCCCGACCAGCACATCGATGGAATCCGCCGATACGCCCTGGACACAGTGTCCCGCCGTAACCACCAGATCGGGCGCAATGAGGGTTCCGCCACAATACTGCCCCAGATAATCACTGGCGTACCTGCTGCGGATCAGCGCCACCATCCAGGGATACCGGAACGGCGGGTTTACCTCACCCCCACCAACGATACGCGGCGTAATCTGTGCATCCGCCGAAGGAATGAAAAGAAGCGTAAACAGAAAGGAGAGAAGAACAATACAGGTCGGGGTTTTCAAGACCGATACCCGGGTCGAAAACGGTGAACGTGGCCTTTTCCTCAAAGGCGCTGGTAATCCAGAAGAGAATGACCGAACTCTGGACAATGAACACTGGACATTCCGAAGATTTTCTTCATCAGATTCCGCTTGATCATCATACCGTAGAGTCCGATCAGAAACAGCAGGATGAGAAAAAAAAAGGCGTAATATCCTTCAATCAACTCAAGCATGGTCAGCACCCGATAATTTCGCCGTAGATGGCGATCAGGGATGTCACCACCGTGATGGTCACTCCCGGCTCGATGATCACCCCGGTTTCGAAGTTCGGCAGGCTCACGCCAAGGCCCCCCCCGCACCGATCCGGCATCCCGAAGCAGTCGGCGACCAGGCGAACCGGCAGGATCCGGCTACCCGAAAAGAGATCGCGCCTCCCGGGTGATCCGGATCACCTGGGCCCGCGCTTCATCCACCATCGGCACATGCTTACGGAGCGCTTCCAGTTCGGCTTCCTCGGCCTCATAGAGGGTGCGGCTCTTGATCTCCTCGATTTCCTTCTGGCTGCGACCGGCGATATCCGCCAGTCGTTTCTCGAGCACGGCCCGGACCGCTTTTTCGGCGGTATCGGCCATATCCTTCGCCCAAGCGGCCTGGGATGCGAGATCTTCCCTGATCTTGAAGCCTTTCAGCTCCGAAATGCCGGGCAGACACCAGCTGAAGAGCAGCATTCGCTTGAACACTTGTCCCCGGCCCCGGGTGGCCAGGCCGATTCGATCTTCCGCGATGAGCGGTTCGGGGAGCGGTACCGTGCGCGGTCGAGGGGTGACCGGCACCGCCGCTCCGAAGCGTTCCCCGGAACTCTGCAACTTTCTGACATAATCCCGGCAGACCGACTCGATATCATCCGCATACGCATCGACTGCGGCCCGCACCGATCTTTCCAGCTCCTGCTGATCCGCCGAAAAAATCCAGGAACGGCGGGCCGAGCGGATCTGTTTGCGCAACCGGCCTGCGAAATTCT
>JBEPXL010000152.1:0-7772 GCA_041641935.1 Desulfobacteraceae bacterium
CCTGCTTCTGCACACTTCTTCTGCTGCTGATTGCCGTCGCGGCCCTGGCCGCGCCCGCGCTGGTACGGTGGGTTGCCCCCGGTCTGACCGATCCGCTCCAGTTTGCCCTGGCCGTCCGGATGACCCGGATTATCCTCCCGGCCCAGTTTTTCTTTTTCATGGGAGGACTGCTGACGGCGGTCCAGTTCGCACAGGGGCGGTTCGCCATCCCGGCCCTGGCCCCGCTCCTCTACAACATCGGCATCATTACGGGCGGCCTTCTGCTGGGGCCGCGTCTGGGAATGGCCGGTTTTTCCTGGGGGGTTCTGGCCGGCGCCTTTGCCGGAAATTTTGCGGTGCAGATCTGGGGGGCATACCGGGCCGGCATGCGGTTCCGTCTGCGGTTCGATATCCATCATCCGGATCTGAAGCGGTACATCCTCCTGACCCTGCCGCTCATGATCGGTCTCACCATGACCTTTTCCACAGAATTTTTCCTCAAATTCTTCGGAAGCTACCTTCCCGAAGGCCGGATCGCCAGCCTCAACTACGGACTCCGGATCATGCTCATTCTGGTGGGCCTCTTCGGCCAGGCGGTCGGAGTCGGTTCCTTTCCGTTCATGGCCCGTCTTGTCGCGGAAGGCAGGCTGACGGAGATGAACCGGCTTCTCAACACGACCCTCCGGTATCTCTCCGTGGTGATTCCCTTTTCGGTCCTCTTCATGGTACTCCGCTATGAAGTCGTGCGGATTCTCTTTCAACGGGGTCAGTTCGATGCAGCGGCTACGGCCATGACCGCCGGGGTGCTCCGGTTCCTGATGGTGGGCACCATCGCGTTTGCGGCCCAGACGGTTGTCGTCCGGGGCTATTATGCCATGCAGGACACCATGTTCCCCGCCCTGTTCGGCACTGTCGGTGTACTGCTGAGCCTTCCCCTCTACTGGTACGGCATGAAAGAGATGGGCGTTGACGGCGTCGCCCTCGCCGTCTCCTGTTCGGCCATTCTCCAGGTCTGGCTGCTGTACACGCTCTGGAACCGCCGGACCGAAAATTTCGGCAGCCGGTCCGTCTACTGGCTCTATCTCCGGGTAACCATCATCAGTGGCATCATCGGGGGTATTCTGGCGATGGTGAAACCGGTGGTCACTGTCCATCTGGAACGAATCAGTGAGCAGTTCGCCATCTCCGCCAGTCCGGTTCTCGCTGCCGGCGGGCAGCTTCTGGACCCCGCCGGTTTTGCAGGCAGTCTGTTCATCTGCGGGATCATCGGCCTTCTTTTCCTGGGACTGCTGCTGCTGGCAGGGTGGGGATTGCGGATTCAGGAGATTCAGGAAGTGCTTGGGCGGCTGGGAAACAAATTTTCGAAAAGGAAAGAAAAATAAGAGGAATCAGTTGTAGGTTTCTCTGCACAAATACAGAAGCCCCGGAAAAAAACCGGGGCTTCTGAAATCCGTGATGACGTGTGATGGAACAGCCTGTTCAACCGGGAGCAGCACAGTGTTACAGTCCAGGCACTTCAAAAATAATAAAATTGCGTTTTAAATATCCAGCGTCGTCACCTCCAGGGCATTGCTCTGGATAAACTCCCGGCGGGGTTCCACCACATCTCCCATGAGCAGGGTGAAAATCTCGTCGGCCTCCACCGCATCTTCCACCTTCACCTTCAGCATGGTCCGCTTTTCCGGGTTCATGGTCGTCTCCCACAGCTGGTCCGGATTCATCTCCCCCAGACCTTTGTACCGCTGAATACTCAGGCCCTTCTTGCCCTCTTCCATCAGATGGCGGAAAAGCCCTTTCTTGTCTTCAAAGACCACCGGTTCACTGGTTTTGTCCCGGTTCTGGACCTGGAAGGGCGGATAGTCGTAGTCGAAAAACTTCTTCGAAATACTCAGACACTGCTGGTAATCATGGGAATGGATGAATCCGCGCCCGATCTTGACGGTCTGCAGTTCCTCTGTGGCGGTATCCTTGATCAGGGCCTCTTCCTCGTCTCCCCGGTAGGGCCGGACCCGCATTTCAAAGACGCCCCGCTCCTCGCTCCAGTAGAGATCGCTGACCACAAAGTCCTTCCGGGTCAGTACATCTCTCAGGGCCGTCATCTTTGCCTCATCCTGCAGAAATTCCTTGTCCGACACCCCTTCCCGGATCAGCAGTTCCACCATCTGGGGTTCAATGGCCCGCTTCTCCAGCCGGCCCAGGGCCGCCATGTAGACGGTCAGTTCCCCGATAAAATGGAACAGTTCCTCCTCGGTCAGGGTCTTTTCGTCCGGACCATAGGAAACCGCCTTCTGACTGCAGATCCGTTTGACGACATACTCGCTCAGCTCATGTTCATGGGTCAGATACAGTTCACTCTTGCCCTTCCCGACCTTGAAAAGCGGCGGCTGGGCGATATAGAGGTACCCGTTTTCAATCACGTCCCGCATCTGGCGGTAGAAGAAGGTGAGCAGCAGGGTCCGGATGTGGGAACCATCCACGTCGGCGTCGGTCATGATCACGACCTTGTGGTAGCGAATCTTGGAAATATCGTACTCTTCCCGGCCCACACCGGTTCCCAGGGCGGTAATGATGTTTTTGATTTCCTCGCTCCGCAGAATCTTGTCGAACCGTGCCTTTTCCACGTTGAGGATCTTTCCCTTGAGGGGCAGAATCGCCTGGAATTTCCGGTCCCGTCCCTGTTTGGCACTGCCGCCGGCGCTGTCGCCCTCCACCAGGAAAATCTCCCGCTGGGCCGGGTCCGACAGCTGGCACTCGGCCAGTTTGCCGGGCAGGGTCGAATCCAGCAGCGCACCCTTGCTGCGGGCCAGATCCCGGGCCCTGCGGGCCGCATCCCGGGCCCGGGCCGCTTCCACCGCCTTGCCCACGATCCGTTTGCCGACGGCGGGATTTTCATCGAGAAAAATGTTCAGCTTTTCGTTGACCAGGGATTCCACCAGCCCCTTGACTTCGCTGTTGCCCAGCTTGGTCTTGGTCTGTCCCTCGAACTGGGGTTCCTTGATCCGGACGCTGACCACCGCCGCCAGTCCTTCCCGTACATCATCGCCGCTGATTTTCGCCTGCTGGTTCTTGGGCAGGTTGCCGCCGTTGGAGGCGTAGTGGTTCAGGGTCCGGGTCAGGGCCGCCCGGAAACCGATGAGGTGAAAGCCGCCCTCGATGGTCTTGATGTTGTTGGCAAAGGAATAGACATTTTCCTTGTACGAGTCGTTGTACTGGATGGCGACCTCGATCTGGACATCGTTGCGTTCCCCCTGAAAGTAGATCGGCTCATGGAGAGCGGTCAGTCTCCGGTTGAGATATCCCACGAAAGAGGCCAGACCTCCTTCATAGAAAAACTCGTCCTTCTGGTCCGACCGTTCGTCCTCGATGGTGATCCGGATACCGGCGTTGAGAAAGGCCAGTTCCCGGAGCCGGCGGGAGAGGATATCGTAGCTGAAGTCGTCGGAGTTCATGATCTCCGTGTCGGGCTGAAAATGGACGGTTGTTCCCCGTTTCCGGGTCTCTCCCGTCACGATCAGGTCACTGGTCTTGATGCCGCGGGCATAGGTCTGGTGATAAATCCTGCCGTCGGTGTGGATATAGACCTCCAGAAACGATGACAGGGCATTGACCACAGAAATACCGACACCGTGAAGACCGCCGGATACCTTGTAGGAATCCCGGTCGAATTTTCCGCCCGCGTGAAGCTTGCTCAGCACCACCTCGACCGCCGGAACCTTCTCCTTTTCGTGCATTCCCACGGGAATGCCCCGGCCATTGTCCGTCACGGTGACGCTGTTGTCGGTGTGGATGGTGACCTGGATGGTATCACAGTAACCGGCCATGGCCTCGTCGATGCTGTTGTCCACCACCTCATAGACCAGGTGGTGCAGCCCCTCCACATCCACATTGCCGATATACATGGAGGGCCGCTTCCGGACCGCTTCCAGGCCCTCCAGAATCTTGATATTGTCTGCTGTATAGGTATTGATTTCGTTGATCATATTTTCATTGGCATGATTACGCTGAGGTAACTGGTATCGTTTTCTCCCTCGACCATGCAGGGACGTTCACCGTTGATGATGTTCAGCACCACATTTTCATCCTCGATCACCCCCAGGGTCTCGATGAAATACCGGGGATTGAACGCCGCCTCGATGGTCTCTTCTTCGAAGGGAATGGCCATCTCCTCCCGGGATTCTCCCAGATCCGGATTGGTGGCCCGGACCAGAAAGGTATTGTCGCCGAAATTGAAGATGACGCCCTTGTAATTCTCTGATGAAAGGATCGACATCCGCTTGAGCATCATCAGAAACTGCTGCCGGTTCAGGGTAATGCGGTGACTGGCATCCCGGACGAGAATATCCTGATACCGGGGAAATTCCCCTTCCAGAAGCCGGATGGTAATGGTCTCTTCTTCCCGCTTGACCACAAAATGGCTCTCCTTGATCCCGATCTTCACCGTTCCTTCCGGCCCCAGAAACTTGAGCACCTCCTGAAGCCCCTTTTTGGGTATCAGCACCCCCGCCTCGAAGGGAAGTTCGCTTTCATCATAGGGATATTCCACCACGGAGAGACGGCTGCCGTCGGTGGTGACCATTTTGACGCGCCGGGAGCCGCTTTCGGTGTCATCCTCGAAAAAAACGCCGTTGATATGGGGCCGGCGGTCATCCCCGGTCCCGGCGATGATCACCGTCTTTTCGATCATCCGCCGGAAGGAGGCGGCGTCGATTTCAAAAAACGGGACATCCTCCAGATGGGGCGTCTCGGGAAAATCTTCCGGATTCATGCCGACGATATGATACTCGATCTTTCCGTTGCCGATCTGAATCCAGCGGTTTTCCACTTCGTCGATCAGAATCTCTTCGGTGGGAAAATCCCGGACGATCTCAAACAGCTTTTTGGCATTGATGGCAATGGTTCCGCCGCTTTCCACCGTGGCGGCGTACGCGCCCTCAAACCCGGTTTCCAGATCGGTGGCCACCATCCTGATCCCGCTGTCCTGTGCCTGGATCAGGATGTTTTCGGTAATCGCCAGATTGGTTTTCCGGCCGGTCAGCCCCTGGACCCTGGCCAGGATGTTCCGGATTTCATTTTTGTGCATGGTAAATTTCATCGTCAGCCCCCGGGGTTACTGGCTCCAGGCGTTCAGTTCCGGAACCGCCGTTTTCTGCCAGTCTTCGGATAATCTCAGTTTCACGAACCGGACATAGAGCGCATCGATGAGCCGGACGATCTTTTCACTGAGGTAGATTCGTTCCAGCACGACACCTTCGATGTCCGAACCTGTTTCAACGGGCCCCGTTTCCGGCAGTTTGAGATTGGCGATATGAAAGCTTTCGCCCTTGAGGGTGAAACGCCACTCGTTTTCACCGGATTTGTAGATCAGGTTCAGTTCGGTAACGACCGCACCTTTCCGTATGGCGAGCCGTCCTTCCTCAAGACCCGCGTCATCCCCCTTGATGGTGATGCTCTCCACGCCGTCATGGACACGGTTTTCCAGAACGACCCGGTTCCCGACGGTGAGGGTGGTCGTGTCCGTATAAATTTCCCGGATCCGGTCCGGGGCGTTTTCTGTCAGAAACCAGAGCCAGGTCAGAAATTCATAGCCGAGAAAGCTGTATTTGTTGAAAGCGACTGCTATGTCCAGCATGATTACTCCGCAGGTTCCGTCTGAAAATCCGCTACTGGCGGGCCGACAGCTTTTCCAGCCGTGTCTGCTCGTCCGGGGAGAGTCCGGCTTTCAGTTCCGCAATGGTGTAGGGAAACAGACGGATCAGGTTCAGTTTGAATGTCCTGGTGAAAAGGGTTTCCAGATCTTCACAGGCTGCTTTCTGGGTGGAAAAGAACCAGAGGGCGGCCCCCTCGTAGTCCCACATGACATCATAGACATTGGGCGTTGCGGGAATACGGCGGCTGAGCCGGTCCATCACCTCTTCCTTGATCGACTGCTTTTCACTCCGGGAAAGGCTGTCCCGTTCCGTTTCGGCCAGTCGCTTTGCAATGGCATCGGCCAGGTGTTTTTTGATGATCTTGGACGGAATGCTCTTTTTGTCGATCCGCAGGCCGAAGACAAGATAGGTTCCGATGGAAAACGAGGAGCCTTCAAACCGGGGGCGGAATGGATTTTCAAAGGATGTCCATCCCACGGCCTTTTCCGATTCTTCGTCATCGATTTCGGAAATGGCGTTTTCTTTCAATCGTTTTGCGATGGTTTCCAGGACCGGCTCATCCAGCCGGCCGTCAACTGCATAGCGTGTCAGAGAGATGGAAGATGACTGTAAGCCCATAAAATATATCCGAATAATGCAAATGTCAAAGGTAAGTCCGTGTGTGCAGGCCAAAACAATTATTTATATCCTGTTCAGAACAAAGTGACAAGGAGTTTTTCTGTATACCAGCGGGGAAAGCGGATTTTGTTACTGCAGATGCCGTTCAGAAAACAGGAAAGAGGATATGGAGGGATTGTTGACAATTTGAAAGAGAGCATCCCCTCTGGATATGGATGAACATCCCTGATGTCCCTTTCTGTTGATTATTATTTTTTATAATAAAGATATCATCATCATCGTCACTGTCAATTTGTTAATAACTTTTCAAGTTTATGAAAATACAATAAATAAGGTCAAAAGTTATTGACAATGCATTGTCAATAAAATGTCAATAACTTTCAGGTTATCAACAATGACCCGGCTGATTGTCAATAACTCGGCAGTTATTGACATTTTATTGACAAAGTTATTAACAATTGCCCCCGAGTTATTGACAATCAAAAAATAGATTGCTGACATAGAAAAATTCGATATGTATATTCGCTTCAATGGCAGGTTTACACTGCCATTTTCCACCAGTTAAACCCTGTTGCAATGAAACGGTGTACTGCTTACTATAGGTTCAAAGGGAAATCAGCAGAATCCATATTCATTATGAACATGAACAGAGATGACGTTATGGCCGCTACAGATCCGGGCAGCGCAGACATGGATCAGGAAAAAACGATATGCTGATTTCCGTGGAAAGAACCTGAAGTGCCTCAATACCGACCCGCATCCCGGTTTCGACAGGGGATTGATGATTTCCGGTAAATGCCGGGGGCGTCAAGACGGGTGTTTACATATAGAGATTCTCCCCCCTCAATAAAATGCAGGGCCGGCCCCCGGGCTGGTTCTGCATTTTTTGTGCGGGCAAGGCTGCCGCTGGGAACGTGCGGGAGGATTTAGAAGGGGCGTCAGTCGAACTTCCGGAGGGAACTGAGGAAGAGGCCGGTTCCGCCGACAAAGAGGATGAGAATCATAATCAGTTCAAAAGCCGACATGTTCCGCAGCCGGAACTGAATGCTTGCGATGACCCCGAAGCTGATCATGACCAGAGACGCGATGGCGAGGATCCATCCCAGCGGATTTCTGGCATTGTAGAAGATAAGACCGATACCGAAGATCAGCGGAATCAGGGTCATGCCGGTGGTGAGCCGGAAGGCCCCGAAGTTGTAGAGTGAATTCCCCAGATGAAAATGATGGGTCACCCGGATGGCGTCAAGAAAGAGATACGCCCCGGCCACCATCATGATCAGCCCGATAAAGAATCTCCCGATTCCGCCACTGGTCCCGCCCGCGCCCTGGATTGGATGTCTTCCTGCCAAAATCTTACCTCCCCGGATGCTGAATGTCTGTAAGTGGATGCGTTTCCTGCCATTTTTCTGTCTTATTAGATGATATTCCATCAACTTGCAATTGTTAATTCTGTCTGCATGAAAGTGTACCTGCCCGGACCGGAGATTCCGGTTGGACGGGGAAGAATATCTTTTGACATGGCAAACT
>JBEPXL010000153.1:0-7764 GCA_041641935.1 Desulfobacteraceae bacterium
CGTTCCATCCGTTCCAGCGCCTCTTCCATTCCGCTGCCGAGCTTCATTCCCGTCATATCCGTCAGTTTCCGCATCATGGCGGCCGCCTGCCGGGGGTCGTCCTCGTTGATGTTTTCCGCCTCCCGGCTCAGCATCGCCATCGCTTTTTCCATCTGGCTCTCATCAAAGGGAAGATCGTCCATGTCCCCCTCTTCTTTGGCCTTTCCGGTAAAGGCAAACAGGGATACCTGCCGGCTGAGCGGCTTTTTCTCGCACTTCGGACAGGTCGGAACGGTGGTGGTATTGACGCTCCGGGAAAAGAAGTTGAAAATGGTATGGCAGTCTTCACAGTAAAATTCGTAGATCGGCATGGCTGCTCCTCGCTTGGAAAAAAGTAAAACCTTGACGCTTCAGGCCGACTCTGTTATCGTCCCGCTTTTTAAACGACCCAATATACTCATATAAACGCCAAATGTCAAAGTGAACCGGTGATGATGGAGAAACAGCCTGAAGATTTACATAACGTACGGGCATTGCAGCAGATTATTGAACGGCTGCGGGGGGAAGACGGCTGCCCCTGGGACAGAAAGCAGACCGCCCGGAGTATGTCCCTCTATCTGATCGAGGAGGTCTATGAGCTGGTGGACGCCATCGCCTCGGAAGAGCCGGAGACGGTCCGGGAAGAGATGGGGGATGTCCTCTTTCTGATTCTGTTTCTGGCCCGTCTCTATCAGGAAAAGGGGCTGTTCGACATCGACGCCGCCGCCCGCTGCAGTGCCGAAAAAATGACCCGCCGCCATCCCCATGTCTTCGGCGGGACGACGGTGGACAGCACCGAGGCGGTCAAGGCCCAGTGGCACGTCATCAAGCAGGCGGAAAAGAAGCCGGAACACCGGACATCGCTTCTGGATTCCATTCCCGCTTCCATGCCTGCCCTGATGCGGGCCTACCGGATTTCCGAACGGGCCGGCCGGGCCGGCTTCGACTGGGACGATCTTCCCGGTGTCATGGAAAAGGTCGAAGAGGAGTGGGCGGAACTGAAACGGGAACTGGGGCAGAATCCGGAAGCGGTCCGCGGGGAGGATCCCCGTCATGAAAAGGTTGCGCTGGAATTCGGGGATGTTCTCTTTACCCTGACCAATGTGGCCCGGTTTGCCCGGATTCATCCGGAAACGGCACTGGCCGATTCGGTCCGGAAGTTCGAACGGCGGTTCCGCTGGATGGAAGGTAAACTCACGGAACAGGGCCGGCAGGTGGACGGCACATCACAGACCGACCTGGACCGGCTCTGGGACACGGCCAAAAAGGAAACCGGATAGAGAAGAAGGATTGGTTCCATGATTGCGATTATCGATTATGATGCGGGAAACCTCACCAGTGTCGCCCGGGCAGTCCGTCACCTGGGGGCGGACTGTGTCGTGACCAATGATGTGGCGGTGATCCGGGAGGCGGAACGGGTGATTTTTCCCGGTGTCGGCGCGGCCGGTTCGGCCATGGAAAGCCTGCAGCGCCTGGGGCTGGATGCGGCCATCCGGGACGCCTTTGACGCGGGCAAACCGGTGCTGGGCATCTGCCTGGGAACCCAGATTATCATGGGGTTCAGCGAGGAGGACGGCGGCACGTCCTGTCTCGGTCTTATCGAAGGGACAGTGCGCGCCTTTTCCACCCGCATGAAAGACGATCACGGTGCGGTCCTGAAAATCCCGCACATGGGATGGAACCGGCTGGAACTCCGGCAGGAACATCCGGTATTTTCCGGCATTGACGCCGACGATGAATTCTATTTTGTCCACAGCTTCTATCCCGAACCGGCGGACACCGCCCATGTGATTGCCGAAACCGGTTACGGTATCACCTTTCCGTCGGTGGTCGGTTTCCGGAACATTATCGCCACCCAGTTTCATCTGGAAAAGAGCGGCCGGCCCGGTCTGAACATTTTAAAGAACTTCTGTGAGTGGACCCCATCATGCTGAGCAAACGGATTATCCCCTGTCTCGATGTCCGGGAAGGCCGGACGACCAAAGGCATCAAGTTTGAAAACAACATCGACATCGGTGATCCGGTGGAGATGGCCCGGTTTTATTATGAAGCCGGGGCGGATGAACTGGTCTTCTATGATATTACCGCTTCCCATGAAAAGCGGAACATCATGATCGATGTGGTGCGGCGGGTGGCCGAGACGATTTTCATTCCTTTTTCCGTCGGCGGCGGCATCCGCACCGTGGCGGATATGCGGGCGGTGCTTCTGGCGGGCGCGGAAAAGGTGAGTGTCAACTCGGCGGCGGTCCGCAATCCGGAGATCATCTCCGAGGGCGCCAGAGCCTTCGGAAGCCAGTGCGTGGTGCTGGGGATGGATGTCAAGGCGGTGGAAAAGAGTGAAAAGATTCCGTCCGGATATGAAATCGTCATCAACGGCGGTCGTACCTACATGGGAATCGACGCCCTGCAGTGGGCGAAGGACGGGCAGGAACGGGGCGCCGGGGAGATCTGCCTCAATTCCATCGATGCCGACGGAACCCGGGAAGGGTATGAACTGACCCTGACCCGGCTCATTTCCGAACATGTGGCCATCCCCGTCATCGCCTCCGGCGGGGCAGGGCAGCCGTCCCATCTGGCCGATGTCCTGACGGACGGAAAGGCCGATGCCGCGCTTATCGCTTCCATGACCCACTACGGTCACTACACCGTCCCGGAGATCAAGGAATACCTGAGCCGTCAGAACATCAAGGTCCGGATGCGCTGGTAATATCGTTACTCTCGGCCTCTTCTTCGGCTTCCTCCCCCGGATCGTCGTCCTCCAGCGCCTCATATCGCCGTCGTCTGCGGGCCTTTGCCCGGATAAAGCCGTAGACAGTCGCCAGGGCGGCGGCGATAAAGACAAATTCGTAGATGTGGACCGTCAGAAAGACCAGCCAGGTGCCCGATTTCCGCAGATGGCGGTGCCACTGATCCTCATACTGCCCGATGGAGACGGAAAGTGCATTCTCGAATGCACTCTCCAGACTGTCCCCCGACCGCAGCCGGTTCAGGAGGGAGAGCACACCAGCCGTTCCGTACTCCCGCACCATAAATTCAATTGCGCTTTTACTCGCCTCATAGGCCAGCACCAGAGACCGCCTGTCCCGGTGAAAATGCCGGTCCAGACCGTCCAGCACCGGTGGTGACCCGGCCAGAACCGTTGCCCGCAACACATCCCCCTGTCCCGTCAGAAGCAGTTCCGACAGGCCGTCGCTGCTCCACTGGGCGATGCCCTCGTTCAGCCAGCGGGGAAGACGATCCTCCGGAATGTAGCGGTGCAGAAGAAGATGGCACAGCTCATGTTTCAGGGTTGCCGCCAGCGACAGGGGACGGGTGTTCATCTTGGAATAATCCAGCACCATCATCCGTCGCTTCGGAACCGCAAAGGCGGCGAACCAGTCAGAGCCGGTCATGTCCCGGAAGGTTTCTCCTTCCTTTACAAGGACCACCGTCGGCAGATAATCGAGCCGCCAGCCGAGAGCGTCTTCCAGTTCCGATGCGGCGGACCGGTAACTGACCGTCAGATCCTCAATAACCGGTTCCAGTCCGGGGCTGAAGAGAAATTCCGCCCAGGGGGTCTCGATCCGGTGAAAGGTTGCGCCCTGTACCGGAAGAGCCGTGCAGAGGAAAACCAGCGTCACAAACAGAAAGAGGGGAAGTGGCAGCAACTTCCCCTCTCTGCAGCGATCGTTTTTCCGCCGTATCACCGGCAGGGCTGACCGGTCATTGCAGAAATCCGTTCTGTTCGGGCGTAAATCTTTGAACCGCGCATCCGTTACTTTCCGATTCCCTCAAAGGAAACCGACAGCCGGACGTTGACGTTTACATCGACTTCTCCGACTTCACGGAGTCTGTCGAGCATTGCTTCCAGTGCACCGAGGCTTTCCACGATCTGCGCGCCGGAGAGACCGATCTCTTCGAGTTCCCGGTTCATCCGTGCGGTGACGGCCTTCGGTTTTCTGCCCCGTACCGATTTTCTGCCCCGTCTTCCCTGCATACGGGGGCGCGCCTTGGCTTCTTCCACATATCTCTGCAGTTCCGGATGTTCTTCTACCGCCTGATCAAGGGAATAACGGTCTTTTCCGGTTTTGAGGGTCAGTCCATAGGCATCCTGCTCCGACAGCGTTTCCCGGACCTCTTCAGGAATGCTGTAAATATAGCTGTTGCCGTCCGGTTCCTTGCGAATGAAAAATCCCAGTTCGCATTTATCCGGGTTACTGATCCGCGACAGCATACTGGCCACATCCTGCACCTTGATTTCCCTTCCCGCAGCTTCGGAAATCCGGTCGGATATTTCTTTGGAACGCAGGGACGCACCTGTCATCAACGCGTCTATAATCAACTGAACATTGCTCTTTTTTTCTTTTGGCTGTTCTGTCTGTTCTGTCATGGTGTTGTTTTCCTCTTTCCATTCATACATGGTGACATTAAACTCCTTTATTATTTTCAGGGCAACTTAGTGGTCAAAACAGGGTAACTCCTCGGGCTGCAGCAAGTTCCCTGGAAGCCGGATCGATTTTGCCCGGCAGAAAATGAGTACTCTGGGCGGTGATACCGCTTCTGCTCTTCCGGATACATGGCATTGCGGGATGAAGAAATTCTTCTGCGTCTCTCCTGTTTCTTCCCTGCAGAAGGCGATGATTGTCAGTGAATCTGGATATTAAATCATCTTGGAAGTTTAAATCATATTCATTCTGTAGGGGAGCATCAGTTTTCCCGCAATTCGCATGTACAGGCAACCGGTTCTTAAAGCACTGCTTTTCCGGCTTTACCTGCCATCCTTTCCATCCGTTCTTCAAATGCATAACTTCTGCGGACAAGCCTTTAAAATAGGAGTATAACTGGATTTTGTCAAGAACGAGAAGTAAAATATCCCCTCCGTGATATGCTTTTCTTTTTTCATGAGAGGAAACAGCCGGTACTGACATCATATCTTATTCCACCATCAGCTGATCGAAGGCGACGGTCTGCCGTCCGCATACGCGGAGTGCGATTTGATTCACCTGAAGATTTTCCAGGGTTCCGTCCTCCACAAGCCGGTCATTGACAAAGTATTCAAAGCTGTTGTTCCGCACACGAATCCGCTGACGACTGGCATTGTCGTCATCTCCCGTCATCGGGACTTTTCTGGCGGTGGAGACGGTCGTGAATCCATCCTTCTCATACCGGGCAAACCGGGCGCTGCCGTCGTTCTGGATTTCATAGGCGACAAAATTTTTCTCATTTTCCATCAGCATGAGGCCGTAATAATCCTGTTCTCCCTTCTGCCAGACCGAATCCAGCCGGATTTCATACCTCCCGGCCAGCGGTAGATCGATGGCGGACCAGTAGCACCAGGATTCCCGGTTTCCGGTAAACAGGTACTGGCCGTTCTCAAGTGTCCTGCGCTTGATGAGTCTGGTAGCGGGATTCCACAGGGTACCCGGATCATCGAAAGGAGCATTCAGGATCACCCGGTCATCCGCCTTGCCCTCCGTGACAGTGAGCCGGTCAAAGGCGATTGTCTGTTCGCCGCAGACCCGCACACCAAGCCGGACAGGTTCCCCTGACCCCAGAACCCCCTGCTTGAAGAGCCGGTCATTGATCAGATACCGGAACCGGTCTGCCTCGATTTCGATTCGCTGGGTGTTGGCCGCGTCGCCGTCACCGGCTGAGGCCGGTCCGGGTTCCCAGTTGTTTTTTGCGCGCCACTGTCCGCCGGATTTGACATTGTAACCGGCGGTGCCGTCCCCGTGCAGTTGAAATACATGGTGATCGTCGTTTGCCATCTGGAGCATGAGGCCGTATTCATCATATTTTCCTGCTTTCCAGACGGAGGTCAGTTCCATGTTGTACTGTTCCGGCAGGGTGACCGGCACCAGATCCCAGTAGCACCAGTCCGGCTTGTCCGAGCGGAAGACATAGAAACCGTTTTCAAAATACCGTTTGTAGTCCACTTCTTCCCCGGTGATCCAGCCGTTTATGCTGCTGTTGAAGCTTTCTGTAAAAGAAACATCCGGAGGACGGTTGAAATAAGAGAGGCCGCCGGCAACCGCAGCGATTATCAGCACCGCCGTCACGGCCAGCCGGTTCCGGCGCTGTCTCTGTTCATATTCTGCACGGACACCATCGGCGATCCGGCCTACTTCCTCATGGGAAAGGGAGGTCATGTCGGTCAGCGCTTCCCGGGTTGCGGCCCGGTGGGCCGCCTCTTCGGAATGGCGACGGAGAACCTCATCCTGCGCCAGAACACGCCTGCGAATCTCGTCGAGTATTTTTTCTTCTTTCTTCCTGCTCATCTGATGAACCTGTTCCGTTCCGTTGCTTACCGCTTACGGATGAATAGTCATATCAAAACTAATGGATTTCTGCCGGGTATTTATAGGAAAAAATACCAGAAAGATCAGAAAAATAGAAAAATCTATATAGGGGAGATAGCACAATGAAGGGAGAATGTGACCCGGAGAACGGAAAAAAAGGGCTGCTGCCGGAAAAGGGTAACCCGTTCCCGGATCAGCCGCGGCGTCCGGGAACGGGGCGGTCCAGCTATACTGTTCACATCTAGGACCGCAGTCAATGCTGAACAGCGCAGGGGTCTTACGCGCCATAGCCGGCTTGGGCGCCGCCCCTGTCAACTCGTACAAGTATAAGCAATGCTGAGAATATTGCAAGGGGTAATCATCGTTTTTTCTGAAGACCGGAAAATATCCCGTTCCAGACGAGGATCTGTGCAGGCCAGTAAAGGAAAAAACGGACTCTCCTGTTCAGCCGAAGTGACATACCGGCAGTGAACTTGCTGTTGCAAAAACCGGCAGTTGCGGGTATAAATTGAAGATCGGATCCATTTCTTTACCTGCGTGCCGCCGGGAGCCGCTTATTCCGGACAGCCGGATTGTACCTGTGAAAGCGTTTCCGTCTGTCTTGAAGTTTCTCCCTGAAATGAATATCTTGTATTCTGCCGGAACGGTAAAAAGGAGACTCCTCAGCCACCGCCGGTCGATAACGGCATGACATTTTTTCCGGACCGCTGCAGAAATCGTCAGCGTTGCGGCGCAGGGAAAAACAGGAAGGTATCTGATCCCCGGAACTTGGTGTTAAACTTCAATCAGAAGCCCCTTCACTCGCAGAAGGGCAGGAAATGAGGTGTTCATATGGCAGAAGAATGCAGGGAGATACTCAATACCGGACTTCGTGGTGTGGTCATTGCCAGTACGAAAATCAGTGATGTACGGGGCAAAGAGGGCAAACTGATCTACCGGGGCTATGTGGTAAGGGATCTGGCGGAAAATGCCAATTTTGAAGAGGTGGTGCATCTGCTTTTGCACGAGAGGCTGCCCGGTGCAGCGGAACTGGAGGCGTTCCAGCGGGAACTTGCCGCCGAGCGCGCCATACCGGAACCGATGATCGAAGCACTGAAAACGCGGCCCAAAGATGCCCTTCCCATGGATATTCTGCAGGCAGGCGTTTCCATGCTTGCCCACCACGACCCGGATACCCGGACCGGGGATGAATCCCGTGAAGAAACCCTCCGGATGGGGGTCCGGCTGATCGCCAAGTTTCCAACGCTGCTGGCCGCCTGGGAGCGGATCCGGAACGGAAAGGAACCGGTGCTTCCCTCTCCGGACCTGAGCCATGCGGCAAATTTTCTGTATATGATGAGCGGTGAAAAACCGGATGAGGAACTGACCCGTTTCATGGATACGGCCCTGGTTCTTCATGCCGAACACTCCTTCAACGCCTCCACCTTTGCCTCCCGGGAGGTCGCGTCTACCCGGGCGCATATTTACG
>JBEPXL010000154.1:0-7760 GCA_041641935.1 Desulfobacteraceae bacterium
GTTTTGGCCAGTTCGTCGTAAATGTCGATCACGGCCCCGCCGGGGTATCCGAAGATCGTGTCCACGCCCTCTTCCTGGAGGACTTTCATCAGAATCTGTGCACCGGTCAACTTCATGGTACGTCCTTTCTCCGGACTTTCTGAAACGTCCGTCACGATGGTATCGGTCGTCGGTGTATGGGTCATTTTCTTTGTTCCTCCATCCTTGCGGCGGTCATTTCTGAAAGCCTGTAACATTTATCATTCACACATGACGGCACTGCTGCCGCAAATCTGCTATTTCACCGTAGCGCCTTTGCTGGCCGATGAGACGGTCCGGGCGTAGCGGGCCATGTACCCGCTGGTGATTTTCGGTTCCGGCGGTGTCCACCGGGAGAGACGGTCCTTGATTTCCATTTCGGATACGTTGAGGGAGATGCGTCTGCCGGGGATATCGATGGAAATGATATCTCCTTCCGCCACGATGGCGATGGGGCCGCCCTGCATCGCCTCGGGGGAGACATGGCCGATGGAGGCGCCCCGGGTTCCGCCGGAGAAACGGCCGTCGGTGATAAGGGCCACATCGGCATCAAGCCCCATACCGGCGATGGAAGAGGTCGGCGCCAGCATTTCCCGCATCCCCGGACCGCCCATGGGGCCTTCATACCGGATGACAATGACATCACCCTTCCGGATGTCGCCGTCCATGATCGCCTTTGTCACGTCCTCCTCCGATTCAAAGACCCGTGCCGGTCCTTCATGGATCATCATCTCCTCCCGGACGGCGGACTGTTTCACCACACAGCCCTCCGGGGCGATATTGCCGAACAGAACCGCCAGACCGCCCTGCACATGATAGGGATTGTCGAAGGGACGGATCACATCCGGGTCCAGCACTTCGGCATTTTTGATATTTTCGCCCACCGTTTTTCCGGTGGCGGTGATGGCGCCGGTATCGATCCGTCCCTCGTCGGCCAGCACCCGGAGTACCGCCTGAATGCCGCCGGCCCGGTTCAGGTCTTCGATATGATCCTTCCCGCCGGGGCTGAGGGAACAGAGGTGCGGGGTGCGGGCGCTGACCTCATTGATCAGGCTCAAATCAATGTCCACACCGGCTTCTTCGGCGATGGCGGTCAGATGGAGAACGGTATTGGTGGAGCAGCCCAGGGCCATGTCCACAGCCAGTGCATTGCGGAAGGAGGTTTCGTTCAGAATTTTCCGGGGGGTGATCTGCCGTTCCCACAGGTCCATAATCTGCATTCCGGCGGTTTTCGCCAGCCGGATCCGGGCGGCCATGACCGCCGGAATCGTCCCGTTGCCGGGAAGTCCCAGGCCCACCGCTTCGGTAAGGCAGTTCATGGAGTTGGCCGTAAACATGCCCGAACAGGAACCGCAGGTGGGGCAGGCGGCGTCTTCGATTTCAGAGAGTTCCGATTCGCTCATCCGGCCCGATTTGACCGCGCCCACGGCTTCAAACACCGAAATGAGATCGACTTTCTGGTCTTTGCGGGGATGCCGTCCGGCCAGCATGGCCCCGCCGCTGACGACGATGGCGGGAATGTCCAGCCGGGCTGCCGCCATGAGCATACCGGGTACGATCTTGTCGCAGTTGGGAACCAGTACCAGTGCATCCAGGGCATGGCCGGTGGCCATCACTTCGATGGAATCGGCAATCAGTTCCCGGCTGCCCAGGGAGTATTTCATGCCGGTGTGGTTCATGGCAATGCCGTCACAGACACCGATGACACCGAATTCGATGGGGGTACCGCCCGCCATGTAGACCCCGGTCTTGACCGCTTCAACTATTTTGTCCAGATGGATATGGCCCGGTACGATGGCGTTGGCCGAATTGGCGATGCCGACCAGCGGACGGGAAATTTCGGCGTCGGTGTAGCCCATTGCCTTGAACAGTGCCCGGTGCGGCGCTCTTTCAATGCCTTTTTTTGCGATGTCGCTTTTCATGGATTGCCTTCTCCCCCAAAAAAAAATCCGTTACCAGCTGCTTCGGCTGATAACGGATTCTTTAGGATTATTTTAGATAAATCAGGCCATTATCAACCTTTTCCTTCCTGGAGGACGAGTACGCCTACTAGGAGGACGAAAATAATTTCAATAATGTTGATAATAGACAGAATGCGGCTCATTTAGTTATATGGGTTTATCCTTGTTGGTTTATTCCACCTAACAGTCTTTGGCGGGGATGTCAACAAGTTTTTATGATACACCTGCTCCGGTTGCGGGCCGGGAACGGGCATTTTTCCGCACCGCCGTCAGCAGGGTGTCGGAATTGCCGCTCTTGCTCAGGTACGCCACGGCACCGGCGTTCCGCATGGCAGCGCCCCGGTCGGACTCTTCAAACATGGACAGACCGATGATCGGAATGGACGGAAACCGCTCATGGATGGCCCGGGTGGCCGCAACGCCGTCCATCCGGGGCATGCTGAAGTCCATCAGGATAATGTCCGGCTGTATTGCTGCGGCTTTTTCCACCGCTTCCTGACCGTCGGAAGCCTCACCGACTATTTCTATATCCGGTTCGTCCAGGATCAGAGCCAGGCCCTCGCGCATGACCGCATGGTCGTCGGCAATCAAAACACGTATGTTCCGCTCCTTTGTTTCCGGAGCCTTCTGCGCTGGGGCGGCAGTGGTGTTCGCCATCTGCGGCGTCTCATCCTGTTCTTCAAGGGAGACACGGGCCGGGACCGTCAACCGGATGGAGGTGCTGCTTTGCGGCGTGCTTTCGATTACCATACTGCCGCCGAGATACTCCAGCCGCTCCCGGATACTGAACAGCCCGAATCCGCCGTCGCTGGAACTGGCCCGGGACCACATTTCTTCCGGATCGAAACCGGTTCCGGTGTCCTGCACCACCACGCGCAGAATACTGTCGTCATACCGCGTCAGTTCCACACGGGCATGGTCGCTGCCGGCATGCTGCACCACATTGAAGAGCAGTTCCCGGACCGACTGGAACAGCAGTATCTTGAGGTCTTCCCGGTCCGTGTCCGCCTCCGGATCTGTCTTCAGGTCAACCGTCAGGCCGTGGTGTTCCTTCAGCCAGCGGACAAGCCACTGCAGACCGGCGATCAGCCCCGCATCATGCAGGATCGGCGGGGACAGTTCCACGGTCAGGGACCGGGAGGTCTGGATGGCTTCATCAATCGATCCTTTGAGCTGCTTCAGCACCGTCTGCTTTTCTTCGCCGGTCCGGCGCACCAGAATGTCCAGGCTGTAGCGCACGCTGGCCAGCAGCTGCTGGAGATGGTCATGGAGAATATAGGCCATTCTGCGCCGTTCCCGCTGTTCGACCAGGGTCAGCTCCGATGCCAGCCGGGCCAGCTGCCGGGTCCGCAGTTCCAGTTCTGTATTGCTGGCGGTCAGTTCTGCCGTGCGTTCCGCAACCCGCTGTTCCAGTTCATCCCGTGCCTGTTCCAGTGCCGCTTCCGCCTGCTTCTGTTCTTCAATTTCCGTAGCCGTGCCGAACCACTTGACAATGTTTCCCTCATCGTCCCGCGCCGGAACGGCCCGGCTCAGGTACCACCGCCAGCTTCCGTCTTCCCGCTGGATGCGGTGTTCGATCTGATAGATGTTTCCGGTCCGGACCGCCTCCTGCCATGCCGTGAAGGTGGTTTCGGCATCATCGGGATAGACCACCGGCATCCACTCCCATTTTCCCGGTGCGGTGCTGGTGATGCCCCTGAATTCCCTGTGACGCCGGTTGTAATAATCGACCATGCCGTCCGGATTGGCCGTCCAGACGAGCTGGGGCATGGCATCGGCCAGCTGCTGAAACCGCTGTTCACTTTCCCGCAGGGCCTCCTGCAGGGCGATGCCCCAGCCGCCGGATTCCCGTACCGCCGTCACTGCGGCAACCAGCATGTAAACACAGCCCGCATACTGGGCAGTGCGCCCCGCCCATCCAAGAGGGCTGCCGACGGTACGGATGATGAGGACACCGAACATCCCGCAGGCGATCAGGCCCAGGGACAGGGAATACCAGTAAAGAAACACCGACGGCGAGCGACGACGGACCACCCGCAGGATCACCGCCGCCATGGCAAACAGGCCGGTTCCCGATCCCATGATTGCCTGCCGCATCGGGGTCGGCCCCAGGCCCTGCACGAAAAAGAGCGGCGTCATCCTCTCAAATGCGATTAACACCACCAGTGCAATCAGCCCGAGAATGATGGCGTAGGCACCCGTCAGGGAAATATCTGTTGACCGGATCATTCGTTCCCGGGCCGCCAGAGCAGTGACCGCTCCCATGAAATGGCACAGGCCGGAACACCAGATGCCGATGTTATAGATGGTTATCCCGGTATTGAAATGCTGAAAATGGATGGCGATGCCCCCTGCCAGACTGGTGATGCCCAGCAACAGCATACCGCATCCCAAAAACAGAACGGGCGGAAATCCGCTGGCATGATAGCTGCGGGCCGCCAGCCACGCGACAAAGAGAGAAATGGTTGTAGAAAAAATGAAATTGAGGACCGGCAGCAGATACGGCGGTTCATAGATGACCTGGATATCCAGTTTCCAGAGCAGAAGGATCAGCCCCAGGAAGAGCGGAATCAGCAGCCACGCCAGACGCAGCCCCCTGCGCGGCGTACCGGCAGCTTCAGAGCGATGTCCGGACCGGAGCGGACTGCCGCTGTACGAGGGAGGTTTTTTTGAACCCTGTGAAGGTTGATCCAGGTTTTTCTTCATATTCGTTACAAGACCGACGCCCGCTGGTCCGGGACGGATTTTCCTGTCCGGAGAAAAGACATGCATAACGATAAAGTGAAGGATTCCATCTGGTCAGACAATCCATCCTTTCATGGACAGCCGGGAAAAACAAGGTGGGTAAAAGCTGTATATTGGCGGGTTCAGGAGGTGGAAGAGGGATGATCCGGAGAGGGAAATGAAGGGGGATGTCCCGAAGCGGAAACAGATACTGGGGCGTCGCCGGCGGAAACCGGTTTTCCGTCTGTCGCTGTTTTTCCTGTCAGCCGCACCAAGGCCCGGACAAACCCCTTCATTTCACCGGCCTGACTGTTGAGGGTCTCGGCGGTATCGGCCAGTTGTTCCGCACTGTCGGCATAGTGGTGCACCAGCTGATCGATTTCCGACACCGCCAGATTGATCTGTTCGATGCCCTTGACCTGTTCGTCCGATGCCGCGGCAATATTGCCGATCAGTTCATTGATCATCTTTCCGCCGTCGGCCAGCCGGTGGAAGGAACGATCGGTTTCGGAGAAGAGTTTCGTCCCGTCCTGTACCTTCTGCACCGTATCCCCGATAATCACCGCCGTGTTCCGCGCCGCATCGGCCGACCGCATGGCCAGCTGCCGCACCTCCCGGGCCACCACCGCGAATCCGGCCCCGGCCTTTCCGGCACGGGCGGCCTCCACGGCGGCATTTAAGGCAAGCAGATTGGTCTGGAACGCGATCCCATCGATATTCTGGATAATCTGGCGGGTCTTTTCACTGGAGACCGTCACCTCGGAGATGAACCGGTTGATCCGGCCCACCGAGTCCGACGCATCCCGGATGTCGCCGTTGGCGGTCTCCATGACCTGATCGGCTTTGCCGGCATTGTCGGCGTTGAGGCGGGTCATGGCCGACAGTTCCTCCAGGGCCGCCGCAGACTGCTCGATCGAGGAGGCCAGGGCGGACACCCACTCCGAAAACTGGCGGCTCGCCAGCATGACTTCATCGGCATGGGCGGCGGTTCCCTCAAAGGAGCGGGTCAGGCCCCGGATCACCCGATTCAGGGACCGGGTCATGGTCCGCGTCATCATCAGTGCCAGAAAGACGACCGGAAGGGTAAGCCCGAACAGGATCAGGCAGAAGATGGCCCGCCCGGAAATCATCCGGGTCAGATCGGACGCGGTTTCATCGGTGGTCCGGACGACGATGTCATCCATAGACCCCATGAGTGACAGAAGCAGTTCCTTTTCATTGTCCAGGGTGTCGAGCCGTTCCTGAAGGGTGCCGGCCGCTTCGTAGAACTGCAGAATCCGGTTTCTGTAGGTTTCGACCCCTTCGGCCAGCCGCCGGCCCCGGTCCGCAATATCGGCATCGGTCATCTCCAGCATCTGCAGGTTCAGCAGAAGGTCATTCAGAGGGGAGAGCAGGGGATGGTCCTGTTCCGAATCCGGCGGAGGGGCGGTCTTGAATTCTTCCAGTCCCAGCCGGTGAAAGGCGATGGCAATTTCCGACAGGGATTTGCCGTATTCCGAGACCAGAAGGGTCAGGTGTTCCAGGTCTGAAGCATCTTCCCCGGCCATGACCCGGTCGAAGATGCTGGCGGAGACTGTCTTTGACAGCGCGGCAAGCTGCTCCGTCAGTTTCCGGTCGATCTCTTCCAGGGCCGCCCGGTCTTCATTGATCCGGCGGAACTGTTCCAGAACCGTCCGGAGGGCCACTGTAAAACTGTGAAACGCCTTCTGCAGTGTCTGGTCGCCGGTTTTGCGGATCAGCGCCTCCGCCCGGTCCGGCAGGGCCGCTTCGGCGGTTTCCAGCACATCATTTCTGCCGTAAAAGGTTGCCGCCACCAGATTGACCTCCCCGATCATGCGGGCCAGATCACGCCCCAGCCGGCCGTTGGCCGCCACCTGATTCATTTCGGACTGAAAAACCGATTCGATGGTGGTGTGGACGCTGTGAAAGGTGGTGACCACCACAATGATGATCAGGCAGAAGACAACGGCCACCAGCAGGTTGATTCCCATCAGCCGGGTGGTGATGTTCCGCTGCATCAGACCGGAGCGACGTCTCTTCATCGGCGGTGAAAGGCTACCCCTGCTTCCGGTTCATGCAGGGAGTGATGGCCGTTTTCAGAAATTCGATATAGTCGGTCATCTCTTGTGCGTAAGTGTCGTAACCGGCAAACAGTTCACCGGTGAGGGTGTCGAAATATCCGGTCCGGAGTGCTTCCATATACGCCCGGAATTCGGTCTCATAGGGTGTTCCCGGTCCTTTCCGGGTATGGCGTTCCTCGATGGACCGGCGGCGTTCTTCCAGTTCCTGCCGGACAGGATTGATCTCCCGCCGGAGTTCGGCGATCTCCTTCCGCTCCGTCTCCAGTTCATTGCGGATCATCTTGGACCGGGCCACCTTCTCTTCCCAGTATTCCTTGTCCCTGTGGGTCATACACTGGAAGAAGACAATGGTCAGGCTTTTGACCTGTCCGGCCAGGGTCTGGAGGCGGGATTCATATTCCCGCCGCTGGTTTTCCAGAACCTGCCGCTGTTGAACCAGCGCCTGGTAATCTTCCTGAAGGGTTCCGGCATGAACCGCCGGAATGCCGCCGCAGAAAAGTGAAATCAGCAGCGCAAAAACGATGAAACAGTGCATGGGCATGAAGGATTCCTTTATCGTTTGTCGCACAAACTTCGGATAAGAGCGGCATTCCGGCAGAAAGAATCAGCAGGAATCAGTCGTTGTCCCCGTCCAGAAGACCGCCGAGGCCCCCCAGAATCGATCCTTCCCCGCGGCTCCGGCTGCCGGGCTGCTGGGGCGCGGCCTGAAGCATCCGTCCGGCCAGACGGGAGAAGGGAAGGGACTGGAGCCACACCTTGCCGGGGCCCTGAAGCCGGGCGAAAAAGAGCCCCTCACCGCCGAACAGTGAAGTCTTGATGCCGCCGGCCTGCTGAATATCGAACTGTACCGCCGGTTCAAAGGCCGCCAGACAGCCGGTATCGACATGGAGAATCTCGCCGGGTTTAAGGGTCCGTTCCACCACGGTTCCTCCGGCATGCATGAAGGCCATGCCGTCTCCTTCCAGTTTCTGCATCA
>JBEPXL010000155.1:0-7747 GCA_041641935.1 Desulfobacteraceae bacterium
GCATTGTTCAAAAGATTCATCAGTATCTGCCGGAGTCGGTCTTCATCAGCCCGGATTACGGAAACGGCCGTATCGTAATCGCTGAAGATTTTAATATGTTTCTCTTCCGCAACATCGTGGACATCATCGATGACCGATCTGCAGACATCGGATACCGAAACCGGCATTATATTCAATTCAATCCGGTCGGTCTCCACCTGCGACAGATCCAGAATGTCATTGATCAGACGGAGAAGCCGTTCACCGCTCTTTTCAATGACCCGGACCGATTTCATCTGCTTGTCATTGAGCGGACCGTACAGGTTTTCCTGCAGAATTTCACTCATGCCGAGGATGGCGTTGAGCGGGGTACGCAGTTCATGGCTCATGGTGGCCATGAATTCGCTTTTGGCCCGGTTTCCGGCTTCGGCCTCTTCCTTGGCACGAACCAGATTCTGTTCAATCTGCTGACGGTATATGGCACCGCCGACAATATCCGCAGCGGTCTCCAGCGCCTCGATTTCCGAACGGGGAACCGTGTAGTCCGGGTCGGTCATGTTGAACAGAATTCCCCCCCACCAGTGCTGGGCCGTAAAAATCGGAACCGCCGCCAGCGCCCCCTCGCCCAGCGCCTCCAGAAAGGACCGTTCCGCATCCGACGCCTCCCGGGGCCGCCGGACGACCGCCTCCCGGCGGGCAAAGGATTCCTTCCACTCCGCCAGACCGGTGGAAGAGAAGGAAAACAGCGCCAGGGCCGGATTCTCTTTCCATAACTTCTTTTCGTCCGGACTGCACCACTCAAACCGGAGGCAGGCCGCCTCTTCACCGTCTTCCATCCGTACCTGAAAAATCGCCACGTGACGGGAGGCTGTCGCCTGTCCCAGGGCTGCCAGGATCTGGTCGATACAGCCTGTCCAGTCGGGCGCACAGTAGAGAAAGGTCTCCGAGGCAAAGCTGACCGCCTCCAGAATCCGGTCCCGGCGGAAGAGAGCCCGCTCCGCGTCCTTCCGGTCGGTAATATCCATACAGATCCCGACAATCCCTTCCGGTTCGGCTTTCTCTTTCCGGTACAGGGTTTTATGCAGGATAAAATCCCGGGTGGTGCCATCCGGCAGCCGCATCCGTTTTTCGAACACCATCGGTTGCCCGGCCTTGATCAGTTCAGCATCGGTACGGCGGGCTGTTTCGGCATTTTTCATGGCGCAGACATCCTCAACACGCCGTCCGATGATACGCGACTTCTGCTTTCCGGCAAATGTTTCAAAGGACCGGTTGCACCCCAGGAACCGTCCGTCCATGTTCCGGTGGAAAATGGGCGCCGGAACGGCATCGATCATTTCCTGGAGAAATTCCTTGGCTTCCCGCAGTTCACGGGTCCGCCGCCGCACCGTCTCGTCCAGGTCCCGGTTGATCTGCCGCTGATAATGGATGAACCGGAGATAGGTCCGGATACGGTTGATGAGCTGGTCATCGTCGATGGGCTTGGTGACATAGTCCACACCGCCGGCGTCGAACCCTTTTTCCCGCATTGTCCGGCTCTCGTCAAAGGCGGTGATGAAAATGATCGGGATACTGGCTGTCTTGGGCCGCTGCTTGATCAGACGGGCCATTTCAAATCCGTCCATCTGCGGCATCTGGACATCGATCAGAAGCAGATCCACAGACTGCCGGTTAATGATTTCCAGGGCCCTTACACCGGAATCGGCATCCAGAACCTGGATTTTTTCAAAATTTGCCAGAATCAGTTCCCGGAGCGAAAAAATGTTCTTCGGGTAATCATCCACGATTAAAATCGTAATTGGTTCCGTCGGTGCCATGGCAGAATGTCCTCAGGTATTGTCCAGAAGTTTCCGGATGATTCCCATCAGGAGTTTATCATCGACGGGCTGCGGCAGGCAGTCATCAGCCCCGGCCCGGAGGCAGGCGGCCCGGTCCGTCGGCCTGCCCCGTGCCATCAGGGCGATCACCGGGATATCCTTCAGTCTCTCCTCCGACCGGACTTTTTCAATAATGGACTGTCCAGCCATATCCGGGAGTATCATATCCATCAGGATCAGATCAACCGGTTCTTTCCGGAGAATATCCAGCGCAGACCGCCCGTCCTGCGCATCGATCATCTGAAGCCCCTGCGCTTCCAGCAGAGCGCCGATGATGTAGACATTCCGGATATCATCGACCACAAGAAGAACCCGTTTCTTCTCCTGAAAATCACATGCTGCCGACGTTGCGGTCTGCTGTGGAAAAGCCGGTCGGAAAACAGGCTGTTCCCCGGCAGCAGAGGGATGCGCCCTCCCGGCCGGTTTGCAGATGGTGATGTCCACCTGCCGGGTCCGGAGTTCTTCCATATTCAGTGACCGGGGGAGGAGCAGCGTGAAAGAACTGCCCCGGTCCGAGCTTTCCACGAGACGCATCTCTCCCTGGAGGAGTTCCGCCAGCCGCCGGGCAATGGTCAGCCCCAGTCCTGTTCCGCCGTGCTTTCTGGCGGCAGAACTGTCCGCCTGCCGGAACGCCTCGAAAATGACCGACTGCCTGTCCGGCGGAATTCCCTCACCGGTATCGGTGACCGTGATCTGCACCGGCATCTCGGGGGACTGGCCGGGAGAAAACCGGACCTGTACGGTTCCCCGGGCGGTAAACTTGATGGCGTTGCCCACCAGGTTGCGGAGAATCTGCATCACCTTTCCCCGGTCGTTTTCGATGGCGATATCGAGATGATCCTCAATGGTCAGGGTGATTCCCTTGTCTTCGGCCAGGGGGGAAAACAGCATCCGCAGCTGGTCGCTCACCTCACCGGTCGTAAAGGTTGTGATTTCCACCGGCATTCTGCCGGCCTCGATCCGGGAGGCATCCAGAATATCATTGATCATCTGAAGCAGTTCCGTTCCCGCTTCATGGATGACAGCCGCCTTCGGTGCCACATCCTCCGGCTGCAGATTCCGGTTTCTGCAGAGGACGCGGGCCAGAATGATAATCGAATTGAGGGGGGTCCGCAGTTCATGGGACATGTTGGCCAGGAACTCGGACTTGTACCGGTTTGCCTCTTCCAGTTTCTGTTTCTGGGATTCCAGTTCGTCCCTGAGATGCCGCAGGTGTTCATTGCTCTTCTGCAGTGCTTCCGTCTGATTTTCCAGCTGCCGCTGCTGGGCCTCCATCCGTTCGTTATTTTCCCGAAGCGTCCTGGCCTGGCGGCAGGTCTCATCCAGCACCTGCTGCAGCATTTCCCGGGAATGGGCCGCATGGAAACCGAGGGCGATCATATCGGCGGCAATGGTAAAAAATTCCCGCTCCTTTTCGGTAAATGTTCTGAGGGATGCCAGTTCGAACACGCCCATCAGTCCCTGCTCATAAACGACCGGGACAATGACAATATTCCGCGGGCTGACCATCCCGGAAGCCGACTGAATGCCGCCGTAATTCTCCGGAATATCCCGGACATCCAGCATTTCCCGGTCTGCCGCCACCTGCCCGACCAGTCCCTCGCCAAGCCTGATCCGCTCCTGCTGTCCGGATTCTCCGGAAAGGGCATAGCCGCCCGTCAGTTCCAGATGGCCGGTCTCTGTATGATGACAGTAGATCGCGCCCCGGAGGGCCTGGGCATACCGGGCCAGAAAGGTAATCACCGTCCGGGAGATGGCGGGCACATTCTGTGCCCGGAGAATCACTTCGGACAGGCGGTTGATGCCTGTCTTGATCCAGTCCTGGTTCTGGCTGATCCGGATCTGGTCGGCGATGGAAGTCTGCAGGTCGATTTCAGTCTGCTTCCGCCGGTCCAGTTCGATGTTGAGACTCTGGTAGGATTTCCCCAAGCCGGTGGTCATTTCATTGATCGCCGCCACGACCTTTTCCAGTTCATCCCCTTTACCGGTCTCCCGGCGGGCGCGATTCAGGGACAGATGATGCACCGGCATGAACGGGTCCACCCGGCGAAGATGGGCGGCAATCCGCCGCAGGTGGCGGGTGACCATGAAGTCGAAGATCAGAAACAGCAGTGCGGTCAGCAGAAGAATCTGAAGGCTCTGGCTCGCCAGGATGAAATAGATTTTTTCCCGGATCCGCTGGTACACCCCTTCCATGCTGGCCATGACCCTGAGTTCCCCGATGGCCCGTTCCCGGAGTTTCAACTGTTTCCCGAAGGAGGGAGAATAGAGTTCGGCGCTGTAAATCAGCGGGTAGGAACGAATCACACGGTTTCCTTCCTGTGGTGTGCCGACAGAGAGCATCAGCTGATCATAGTTCCAGACTTCCAGATAGACAACATCCTGAAAGTGAAGGATGCTTTCCGTCTGGGTACGGAGGAGTCCTTCATTATAAAACCACAGGGCTTCGGTCAGGGGTTTCAGGTAACTCTTTTCAACGGTCCGGAACTGATCCTCGAGTACCGCCATTTCCGTCCGGTGCGCGCCGATGCCGTAAACGAAGGTGATCAGAAATGCCGCAACCAGTGCCAGCAGAAGAATACAGGTAATAAGCGGAGCGACAATGCTGTTTTTCAGATGGGGAAGAAAGGGGATATGGAAGCGCTGATGCTTTTTTGTCATAGCGGGTTAACGGCCCTTCCCGCTGCGAACCGGACCGCCGAACAGCTTCCAGCCGAGCATTCCGCCGGTCAGATGGTATATGGGGTGAATGCCCTGTTTTTTCAGTCGCCAGGCAGCGACAGGAGAGCGATGACCGGTCATGCAGATGACAACCACATCCTTTCGAGGGGCCGGATGCGTAAACTGTTGTGGTTGAAACAGAAGATCCTGCCGGTGGGAGGCGTCCGGTATGTGAAACCAGTGGTATTCCGGTCCGGTGCGTACATCGAGAAACAGCAGGCTGTCGGGATCTTCCGCCTGCCGGCGCTTCAGCTGCCAGGGAAGCAGCGGGGTGACACCGAGGGCATACCAGAAGAGTTCCCACCCCGCGGCAACAAGCACAATGATACCGATCACGATCATCAACTTCAAGCGACTCTCCTCTCTTGCCGGTTCACGTCTGCTCCTCTTTTAAATGATACATCAAGTTCTTGTCAAAACGAAATTTTCCTAAACAGTATGGGTTGACTTCGGGAGCCGTTTGTCCGATGGTAACGGCGAACAGTACCAGACACAGCAAATCAAGGGAGAAACAGATCATGATCGTTGTTACAGGAGGGGCCGGTTTTATCGGCAGTGCCATCGTTCAGCGGCTGAACGAACGCCATATTGATGACATACTGGTAGTGGATCACCTGTCGGAGACGGAGAAGTGGAAAAACCTCGTTCCCCTCCGGTTTTCCGATTATCTGGACCGGTCCGTTTTTATCAAGAAACTGGAGGCCGGAGAATTCGGTGACCGTCTTCAGGCGATTTTTCACATGGGCGCCTGTTCCTCGACCACTGAAACCGATGCGGATTACCTGATGGAAAACAACTACCGGTATACCGTCCGGCTCGCGGAATGGCAGCATTCCCACAGAGACTGCCGCCTCGTCTACGCCTCCAGTGCCGCGACCTACGGCAGCGGCGAAGCCGGGTATTCCGATGATGAAGCCCGACTTCACAAACTCCGCCCCCTCAACATGTATGGCTATTCAAAGCACCTTTTCGACCTGACGGCCCGTCGGCGGGGATGGCTCGACCGGATCGCCGGCCTGAAATATTTCAATGTCTTCGGCCCGAACGAAGACCACAAGGGAGACATGCGCAGCGTCGTCAACAAGGCATGGCCCCAGGTACAGGAAGAAGGAATCATGCGGCTCTTCAGATCCTACCGGGAAGACTACGGCGACGGAGAGCAGGTGCGGGATTTCATCTATGTGAAAGATGCAGTGGAGATGACCCTCTTTTTTCTGGACCATCCCGGTGTAAACGGCATATTCAATGTCGGAACCGGAACCGCCCGGTCCTGGAATGACGTGGCCGCCGCCCTCTTCAGCGCGGCGGAGAAGCCGCCCCGGATCGACTACATTCCCATGCCGGAAACCCTCCGGGAGAAGTACCAGTATTATACCTGTGCCGATATGGAAAAACTCCGGTCGGCCGGATGCGATCATGTCTGCAGAACACTGGAGGCGGGGGTCCGGGAATATGTCCGGACATACCTGGCGACAGGCTGTCACCTGGGAGATGTACAGGAAAAGAGAAGCCCGTCCCTTGGCCGGTAAATGCCGCTCAGGATCGGCCTCCTGCGAAACTCAATAGATTTCCGCCGGCGTTTCCGCCACAGGCCAGGCAATCTCGATGGTTGTCCCCTGCCCCGGTTCACTCCGGATGCGGCAGGTTCCACCCAGCAGCGCGGCCCGGTCTTTCATGCCGTTCAGGCCCAGGCCGACCCGGCCTTCGTTCTTTCCTGTCCGGTTGAATCCGATGCCGTTATCGGCAATCATCAGATGCAGCGCCGGTCCCTTCTTTTCCAGCAGAATCCGGACCCGGTCCGCACGGCTGTGCCGGGCGATATTGTTCATCGCCTCCTGCAGAATCCGGTAGATAACGATCTTCAGCTCGTCCGGAACCTCATGTTCCTGGACGTGCAGGAATTTTTCGATCCGGATATCCGAGTAAACTTTTAAAAATTCCCTGCAGAACCAGTTGATGGTCGTCAGAATTCCCAGATCGTCCAGAATGGGCGGACGAAGATTGGTGGAGATGCGGCGGACTTCCTCGACCGTGTTCTGAAGCATGGTCACGACATCTGTAAAGGAGATGGTATCCCCCTTTTCCGCCTGCAGATTTTTTTTCTCCAGACTGTACCGGATGGCAGCCAGTGCGCCGCCGATGCTGTCGTGCAGGTTGGCGGCCAGCAGTTTCCGCTCGCTTTCCATCCGGTCAAAAATCTGGGTGGTAATGGTCCGGACCTGCTGCTCCAATGCCTGAAGGTTCATTTCCATCTGTTTCTGCCGGGTAATATCTTCTACCGCAGCGACGGCAAGCGGAAAGGGTGGGTCCGGAACAGAAAAAAGCGTGAGGGTAAACCGGAGCAGAATGGGTGCTTCACCGGCAATGGATTCTGCCTCGACCTGCCGGAAATCCGAAGGCGCTCCGGCGGAGGCCATGTCCCGCAGCGCTCCGGTCAGCTGGCCGGCGATTTCCGCAGTAAAGCGGTCGGAAAGACGGGACGGAAGGGCGGATCCGGTGGGATGGCCCGGCCCGGGACAACGGTCCAGAATACGCCCCTCTCCGTCAAAAAGAAGGATTTCCAGCGCCATTGCTGTGAACAGCTTCTGAAAAAGAGAAAGATTTTCCCGAAAAATCGCAATGGCTCTGCCCTGGTGATGATTCATCCGCTGTGCGCCTCCAGTGAAAATATGGTTTGCAGGGAAGTGTCGGCCCTCTGTCTGCAGCAGCGACAGAAAACGTTACATGGCCGGAACAATACGGATAGATCCGGTTTCAGCGGTTTTCCACAGAGACCGGTCTTCCGGAAACCACGGAATCGACCAGCAGCAGAATTTCTTCACCGGATGAATGGCCTTTGAGAATAAAGTGATCCGCGCCGTTCTCCCGGGCGGCTTCCCGGTATTCCGGCGAATCGTAGTGGGTAAGGATAAAAATGGCCGAATCCGGAACGGTTTCCTTGATGGTCTTTGCGGTCTTGAGACCGTTACCGTCCGGAAGGCGGACATCCATGAAGATCAAATCCGGCGAAAAAAGGGATGCCTTTGTGATCGCCTCTTCCGCACTCGTGGCCTCTTCAAAATCCATAAAGGGAAACTGGGCGCCCAGAAGCCGCTTGAGGGACTGCCGGAAGTCGGGATTATCCTCTGTGATAAGGGTTTTAAACCGCTTTTTCATGAGTGGAGACTCCA
>JBEPXL010000156.1:0-7632 GCA_041641935.1 Desulfobacteraceae bacterium
GATCCGCTTCATGGCCTTTACCGTCTCACTGACGGACTGACCGCCTGTTTCGGCATCAGAGGAGACTTTCCCGGCAATGGCCGATGTCTGTCGGGCATTGTCGGCATTCTGGGCCACTGTGCTGTTGATTTCGTCCATGGCACTGGAGATCTCCTCCACACTGGCCGACTGCTGGCTCGCCCCCTGGGACATGGTTTCGGCGCTGGCGCTGATCTCGTGACTGCCGATGGCGATCTGTGCGGCAGCCGTCTGAATCGTACCGGCAAAGCGGGTCAGATCCTGCACCATCCGCTCCAGGGCCGTCATCAGGGCATCCTCCTCAGAGCGCTTCCGGACCTGCACCTTGAGATCACCGTCGGCGATTTTTTCGGCAATGGACGTGATCTCTTCCGTGGACTGAATCAGCCGCCCGATGTTGTCCATCAGGGTGCGGAAGTCCCCCTGGTATTCCGTGCCCCGCCGCCGGGGAATTTTCCCTTCACTGATCATGGCAATATAGTCGGCGGCCCGCTGGATCGGCATGATGACGGCATCCAGGGTATTGTTGATCCCCTGGACAATCCGGGCATAATCCCCGTCGAACCGGTCGGTGTCGCCCCGGGCTTCGAGCCGTCCGGCCATGGCCGCGTCGGTCAGGGCCCCGGCCTCTTCCACCAGGGCCTTGATGTTTTCCATCATGTGGATGAATCCCGGACCGATCTTGTCATTCTCCGACCGGCGACCCAGTGCTTTGTACCGGTCCAGTTCACTCAGGTCACCGGCCGCGATCCGTTCCACCGCATCGGTGATGAAGATGAACTGCTTCCGGAGGGTATTGATCCCTTTGGAAATATCGCCGAAGATGCCCGGATGCTTTCCTTCGACCCGGCGGGTATGATCATTGACCACCATCCGCTGCACCACGGCATTTGCCTCGGTGATCGCCCCCAGCCGGTCGATGCACCGGTTGAAGCTCTCCCGCAGTTCCAGGAAGGCTCCCTGGTAGGGGGTGGTGATCCGTTCGGGAATTTCCCCTTCGGAGATACGGCTCACATACTCCGCCGCCATGTTCAGCGGATCGATGACCATGTTCAGTGTCGTATTGATCCCCTGTACAATCCGGGCGAAATCCCCGCTGAAATGCTGCTCCTCCCCCCGCACATCCAGCCGTCCTTCCGCAGCGGCTGCGGTCAGCTGGGTGGTTTCGTTGACCAGCGTCTGAATCGTCTCCATCATCCGGATCAGGGCCGGAACGATGTGGTCGTTTTCGGACCGGCGTCCCTGACCGCCCCCCAGCGCCCGGAACTCCTCCAGTTTGTCCAGATTGCCTTCAGCGATCCGGTTGGCGGTTTCCGTCACATTGCGCAGCCGGGACCGGACCTCATTGACCGCCTGCCCCATTTCACCGAATACCCCCGGATACGTTCCTTCCACCCGCAGGGTATGGTCATTGACGGCCATCCGCTGCAGCACAGTGCTGGCCTCCCGCATTCCGGCCAGGGTATCGATGCAGCGGTTCAGCCGTTCCCGGACCCATTCGGCCAGCCCGGCCGAAGCCGATGTCATCCGCTCCGGAATTTCACCCTGCCCGATCCGGTCAACTCCCCCCAGGGTCACCTGCAGGGGGCCTGCCAGCATCTCCATCAGCCGGTTCACGTCTTCTGCGACGGCCCGGTCTTCTCCGGAGAGATGATCCAGCCGGACCCGGGCATCCAGATCACCGGCCTCGACGTCCCGCAACAGCCGCTGCAGGCTTTCCCGGACGCCGTTGCGTCCGGCCCCGCCGCCATTGTCCGGGACCGGGGACGGTGACGCCGGTGCAGGGTGCGACGGTGTTTCCGGTGCGGATCGTTCAAATATGCTCTTGGTGAGTTTGCTCTGCATTCCGTATCTATTCCTCCTCAGGGGTTTTCCCTGTTTTTTCCGTAGTATTGCGCCATGCCCGGCATCGATTCCGCACCTCCCGCGACAGGCGGGTATAATCTCCGGCTCCCCGTGCGCCCGGGGCATAGGCAAAAATGGTCCGGCTGAAGGAGGGCGCTTCACTCAGACGCACATCCTGCCGGATTACCGTCTCAAAAACATGTTCCCCGTAGTGATCCCGGATCAGGGTCATGATCCTGCGGGCGGCTTTTCCCTTCAGCCGGGAGGGAACCTGTGTAAAGAGAATGCCCAGCAGCCGGGCGGTCTCTCCCATGGACTGTTCCATCCGCCCGATGGCGGTCATGAGACTGACCAGTCCCTCCAGAGCCAGATACTCGGGCGGGACCGGCACCAGGAAAGCATCCGCAGCGGTCAGGGCATTGACGGACAGCAGCGACAGCGACGGCGGACAGTCCAGAAAGATCAGATCATAGGCATCCCGCACACTGGCGAGGGCCGCCATCAGCCGGTATTCCCGGCCCGGCATCTCCGCCAGCACCAGATCACTGCTGGCCAGTTCCAGTTCGGCGGTCACGAGATCCAGCCCGGGAACCCCCGTCTGCCGGATCACCGCCGCCATGTCCATCTCCTCCAGAAGGACATCGGCTGCGGACGGAGACAGATCCTGCCAGGAAACCCCCAGCGAAAGGGAAGCCGAGGCCTGGGCATCCAGATCCACCAGCAGCACCCGTCGCTCCGGCCCCGCGAGAGAAGCCGCCAGCTGGACACAGGTGGTGGTTTTTCCGGTTCCGCCCTTGTTGTTGACCACGGCAATGATCATAATTTTTCCTCCCGGAACCGGCGGCCTTCGTCATTCTCCGCGATTTCTGTCAGACGGTGGGGGTCGAGGATCAGCGCCACCGTGCCGTCGGCCAGGATGGTCGCGCCGGAAAAAGCCCGGGCATCCCTGTAGAGCCTGCCGATGGATTTGATCACCGTCTGGTATTCCCCGACAATCTGGTCGATCACGAACCCGACCCGCACATTGCTGAGCCGGACAATGACAACCTCCTCCACCGCCGGCGGATCACCCGCAACGCGGAACAGATCCCGAAGGCGTACATAGGGGATCAGGGCCTCCCGTATGTTGAGCAGCTGTCGTCCCCGCCCGCCCCGGCATGCCGCCGGGGTCAGTTCCATGCAGGATTCCACAGTGGCCAGGGGAATCACATACTGCTGGGCCCCTGCCGCCACCAGAAGGCCGTCGATAATGGCCAGGGTCAGGGGCAGTTTCAGGGTGATGGTGGTCCCCTCCCCCTTGCGGCTGGAAATGGTAATCGCACCCCGGAGCCGTTCCACGCTCTCCTTGACCACATCCATGCCGACACCCCGTCCGGAAACAGGGCTCGCCTCGGTTTTGGTGGAAAAACCGGGCGCGAAAATGAAGGAAAAAATTTCCGACTCCCCCGGATCGTCGTCCGCGTCCATCAAACCTGCCGCAAGGGCCTTTTCCCGGATGATCGCCGGATCGAGACCGGCCCCGTCGTCGGCGACCCGGATCAGGACATTGTGGCCCGCGTGTTCGGCCGATAGGTGGAGTCGGCCCTTTGCCGGTTTGCCCAGGGCGACCCGGTAATCCGGCGGTTCAATGCCGTGATCGATACAGTTCCGGATCAGATGGACCAGGGGCTCATTGAGCCGTTCGATGACGGTTTTATCCAGTTCCGTCTCATCACCTGCGGTATGCAGGTCCACCGACTTGCCCAGGGCATCGGCCAGATCGTGAACCATCCGGCGGAACCGGACATAGAGGGTCCGGATCGGTACCATCCGGAGCCGGATGGTGCGGTCCCGGAGTTCGTCCGTCAGCCGTTCCACTGTCTCGGCAATGGCGGTCATCTTCGGGTCAGTCTGCAGGGAGGTCCGCTGGCTCAGACTGGCCTGTGTCGTCACCAGTTCACTGACCAGGTCCACCAGGGCATCCAGTTTTTCAGCGGCGACCCGGATGCTGGCGGTTCCTTCCTGGCGCAGGGTCGGTTCCACAGGATGGTCACCGGCACGGGATTGTGCGTACCCCGGCCTGTCGTCCTCAATCCGCCGCTCCTCTCCGGTCCGTTCAATGGTCAGCGCACACCGGTCTTCCACGAAAATGAAGACATCCCGTATTTCATTGAGGGAACAGTCGGTGGTCAGCCGGATTTCCCAGCCGATGTAGCACTGCTGGGAAGCGATATGTTCAAGGGAGGGAATGCCTCCGGTCCGCGCCTTTATGACGCAGTCTCCCATCTCCCGGAGTTCGTTCAGCAGCGAGAGAAGGTTTGCGCCGAAGGTGAAAATATCCGCCATCGGCTGAAATTCGATCCGGTAGGTGACCAGGGGGCCGTCCGACCGGCGCCACGTGCCGGCATCTGCCCCTTCCACCGGCGGACAGAGGGATTTCAATGTCCCGACCGTATCCGCCACATCCGCCGAGAGGTCTCCCCTGCCGTCAATCAGCCCGCGGATCAGATCACAGGCCTGGAGGGTCGTCCGGATCAGTTCCTGGGTCACCGGAAGATCACCGTCCCGGACCCGGTCCAGTACCGACTCGAACTCGTGGGTGAAGGCGACCACTTCTTCAAAACCGAACATTCCCCCTGATCCCTTGATGGTATGGAGGGACCGGAATACCCGGTCGATCAGTTCCGGATCATCGGGGGATTCCGCCAGATCGAGCAGTGCCGATTCCAGATCGAGCAGCAGTTCCTCTGCTTCCTCTTTAAATGCCCTGCTGAAGGTTCCCATCGCAGCGGCTAACCGAGAACCTTTTTGATCACCGCCAGCAGCTGTTCCGGCTTGAACGGTTTTACGATCCAGCCGGTGGCGCCGGCCGCTTTTCCTTCCTGCTTTTTTTCGGCCTGGGATTCCGTCGTCAGCATGATAATGGGCATGAACCTGTACTGCTGGCGGCTGCGGACCTCCCGGATCAGTTCAATGCCGTCCTTTTTGGGCATGTTCAGGTCCGTTACCAGCATGTTGACCGGGGCGTCATCGAGTTTTTCGATGGCATCCTCCCCGTCCACCGCCTCCACCACTTCGTACCCTGCCTGTTTCAGAGTAAAGGAGACCATCTGTCGCACACTGGCGGAGTCATCTACCGTCATAATCGTCTTGGCCACGGTCTCACACCTCCTCTCTCTGATGAAAGACTTTGTCCGGGGCCAGCCCGGCGGTCATCAGGGCACTGGTCACCGGTTCGGCAGGCCCCTTTCCGGGCGGCATCATGAAGCGCTTTCCCTCGGTATCGGCGGTTGTCCGCGCAGAACAGAGAAGCTGGATCCCTGCCGTGTCGCACTCCGTGACGCCGCTCAGGTCGAGCAGCACCTCCGCATGGTTTTCAAAGGCCCGCAGCAGTGCTTCCCGCAGTTCCGGTGCTTCATAAATGGTAAACGCGCCCTCGACGCTGACGAGAATCTTTTCATCCTGTTCTTCACTCGTGATTGCCATGTTGTTCCATCTCCATCTCCGGCATCCGCATTAAAATAACTCTACATTATCTCCCAGTTCCTCATCCGGTTCCGCTTCTCCGGGCGTCTCTTCCTGTACCTCGGGGGAGTTCGTCTCCGAAGCGGCAGGGGCCATGTGCTGGTCATGAATTCTCCGTTCACTGATCATGGTATACCGCTGGGCCACCTGCGCCATCTGCTCTTTTCCCATTTCCAGCTGCATCCGCCAGGGCCGCAGGGCCTCCATCGCGGCTTCGATCCGGCGCAGGAATCCGCCGAGATCGCCGGTCAGCCCGCTCAGGAAACCGAGACTGTGGCCGGCCTGGTGAATCTCCGACTGCAGGGTCCGGAAATCGTCCACCGCTGCAGTGGCGTCCGCCTGGAACTGTTCGTAATACCCGGCGATCTCGGCAATTCCGCCTTCGATATCGATGTTCGCCGCGGCTGAAGCCTCTTCTTCCGCCTCGGCAAAGAGGTCATCGGAGAATTCCAGTTCCATGGAAAGGGAAACCAGGGACTGCAGAATATCCACCACATCCTTCACGAACCTGCTGGCCTGCCGGGAGAGGCTGCTCACCTCCTGGGCCAGTACCTCCAGCGCCAGCCCCTCCTCCTGGAGCCGGGCCGACTTGACCACGGCATTGAGGGCTTTCAGGTGCAGGTCCATGCTGATGCCGCGGACCTGGTCAATATGTTCCGAAAGGCTGGAAGCGGTTTCGGAGACTTTCTGCGAGGTTTCCTGTATCTGCGCTTTCAGACTGTATCCGCGCCCGAGCAGGGTCCGCAGCTGTTCCAGCCCCGACTGGAGGTCTCCAATCCGCTGCTCCGGCCGTTCGGGCTGGATGGTGCGGGGCTGGTCGTCAAAACCGGCAATGTCGGCCACCAGGTACGCCACCTGTTCATCGAGTCCGCTGAATGCACTGCGGCTCTGCTGATGCGCGCCTTCAATTTCGCTGATCACCTCCCGGAGCTGTGCCGCCTGAAGGGAAAGAATATGATAGGTCTGGCCCAGAACCGTGGTTTTGCTGTTTTCCCCGGTCTCGATCCGCTGCTCCCGCCAGAGCCGTTCGGCATCCCGGAGCGCCCAGGAAATATGTTCGATCTTCTGCCGGGCGATGTCATGGAACTGAATGGCGACCACCACCTCGCCGACTTCATGGTAGAGCCGCCGGGACCGGTCCACGGACTGCTCCAGAATACGCCCGGAAAGTTTCATGATATCCCGGATATCCGCCACCGCCCCGCTGACCAGTCGCTCTGCATCCAGATTGAGCCAGTCGAAATGATCCAGGCCGTCCAGAATCTGGCCCTGGGCATCCTGCTGCCGCGTCCGGGTATCACTGCTGTCTTCCAGAATATCCTGGGCGATGCCGGTGATCTGCCCGGAAAGTTTACGGATTTCCCCGGTAAAGGCTTCAAACATCTGCAGGGACTCTGCCGTCCGGCTGCTTTCCACAGCGAAGTTGAGACCGATGACATTCAGGGAAAGGCCCGTCTTTTCGATGAAGGAACACAGGTTGCACAGCCGTCCCAGCTGGTTCAGGCTCACATCCACACTTTCCAGGCTGTCCGAGATCCCCCGCCGGCACGACCGGAGTTCCTCCAGCGCGGCGCGGACCAGCAGATCAATCCGGTTCAGAAATCCGCCTTCACCGGTCTCTCCGCCGGCGGTCCGGGCCGACCGCCGGGTCAGTTCGCTCAACCGGCCGGCATCGGCATAGAGCTTCTGAAGCGCCTCTCCCAGCGTCAGAAACCGGGGCTCCACCTGTTCCATCACCGCCTCCAGTTCAGCGGCCAGTTCCGGCAGACCGGCGATATGCCGCCGGGCCGTCCGCAGCGCCCACGCCCGCCGTACGGTATTGCGGACCTTCCGCCGGATTTCTTCCAGCGGCAGCCTCTCCCGCAGGTCCGCAGCCCGCCCCGCCACCACGCCGGCGGCATGAGCCGTCAGGCGGCGTATCTTCTGCACCAGCGAACGTACCGTGATCATACCCGGTCCGGTCTCAGTGAATCAGTCCGAGGATCCGGAGTTCGTTGACCAGTTTGTCCTTTTCGATCGGTTTCACAATGTAGGATGTCGCCCCGCCCCGGTAATAGGCCTTGAATACGGTTTTGGGGTCATCCAGTGCCGTGATCATGATCACCTTTACCTCGGCGGACCCCCGGATGCCGGCGTTTTTTTCAATGTCACGGATCTGCTTCAGGGCTTCCTGGCCGTCCATGTTGGGCATCATGATATCCATGCAGACCAGATCATAGGGTTCCTGCTCGTTCATGGCCAGCTGAAATGCCTGGATGGCCTCTT
>JBEPXL010000157.1:0-7626 GCA_041641935.1 Desulfobacteraceae bacterium
TATCCTGCAGCACCTCGATATAGATGGCGGCGAGTTTTGCCAGCAGCCAGTTGGAGGAGAGACGGGAAACCCCGACCACGGTACCCAGGATGACCGACAGGATAATCCCGATGAAGGAAACCTTGAGAGTATTGAGCACGCCCACCAGCAGCGCTTCGGCATAGGAGTCCGCCGCCGAGTATTCGATGAGGGATTCACTGACCTCAAAGGAGGCTTCCTTGTCGAGAAAATCGAATCCGGTGGCGATGTTCTGCCGCTCCAGGTTGATCAGGGTATTGGTAAAGAGATACCAGCCGATGAACAGGACGGTTCCCAGGGCGGCGATCTGGTAGACGATGGCGCGTTTGTCGGGATCCTGCCAGAAGGGGGTGCGGGTTTCGTCACCGGCGGTGTCGGATTGAACGGGATGATGCGGGTCTTCCGTGTCGGGATGTGCTTTTGAAATCGTACTGTCCTGGGGCATTATTCTTCCAAACGTTGTCAGACAGAATGTCGGGTTACCGGTCCGCCGTCGCGGCGCTGTAATACCTTGTCGCTCATGATCCGGAGAAGGGAGGATATGATGCTGAACATGGTAGATACCATTATGACCCTGTATTGTCAAAGAGATCGTAAACCTTTTCCTGTCCCGGACGTCTAAAAGGATATCGGACAACCGTCCTTGCGGAAAACAGGGCTGCCACTCCTCCGGGAGCGGAATTCCTCTGGTCCTCCGCAAGGCAGCCAATATTCATCTGTTCCAGGCAAAAAGGAGGGCAACATGCGCAGACTGCCGTCTCTGATACTGATCATCACCGCCGTTTTCGGCCTGACCGGGTGTTTTGCCGTGGTTCAACCGGTGGTGCATAGCAGACACCGCGTCCGGGCTGTGGTTCATCCCCTCGCGCCGCCCGGTGTGGTGATTTCACCGGTCATTCCCGTTCCCCATGCCACCATTATAATAGATGACGATGACGATGACGATCATCACTACCACCGCTACCGGAGGCCGCACCGATACCGGCGGCATCCCCGCTATTACCGGGATTATGACCATCACCGGAAATACCGGTACAAGCGAGGGCATTACTACCGGCGCCATCACTGATGAAAATAATGTACCTGTTTCTGGAGGGGCAATCCCCCTGCGGATGTCAGCACATTTCCGGTGCGGTACTTATGTCTGTTCCGCGTGCTTCTTCCGGTACAGGGCGAAATAGGTCACCGGGATCACCAGGAGCGTGAACAGGGTCGATGCCACCAGACCGAAGATCAGGGTCCAGGCCAGACCGGAGAAGATCGGGTCCAGGGTAATGGGCCACGCGCCCAGGGCGGTGGTGGCGGCGGTCAGCAGGATGGGCCGCATCCGGATGGCCCCGCTCTCCAGGATCGCCTCTTTGAAGTCCATCCCCTCCCGGAGGGAATCCTGGATAAACTCGATCAGGACCAGGGAATTGCGGATGACGATGCCGCCCAGGGCGATCATGCCGATCATGCCGGTCGCGGTAAAAAAGACGGGATTTTCAAATCCCCCCACCGATCCGGCGGCCACCAGATTCAACAGCCAGAATCCGGGCATTGCCCCGATCAGGGTCAGGGGAATCGCCATCATGATCAGAAGCGGCATGAAAAAGGAACTGGTCTGGATAATCAGCAGGATGTAGATGCCCGTCAGGGCGGCGGCAAAGGCGATGCCCATGTCCCGGAAGACGCGCAGGGTGATTTTCCACTCCCCTTCCCCGGTCCATACCGGGGTCAGATCCGGCGGCAGGGGGTTCTTTTCCAGCCGGTTCTGCATGTCGATGATCGCCTCGGCCGGGGCCCGTCCGGCCATCTCGGCGGTGACAAAGACGACCCGTTCCAGGTTCTTGTGATAGATCGGCTGGTCGGCCGGCACATGAACGATATCCACCAGTTCCGCCAGCGGAACCATTTCGCCGGCGGCGGTCTTCATGGGAATCTGTGAGAGACTGGTGGTGCTGGCCCGCTTCGCCAGGGGCAGAATGGTGTTGACCATGAGCGGCTGCCGTTCGTCCGGGACGTGAACCATGGCCGGACTGGCGCCGCTGAGAGCGCCCCGCAGGGTCTGGAGAATGGCGGCGGTGCTGACGCCGTGGAGGGCGGCCTTTTCCCTGTCGATGACAAAGTCGATCCGGTCCCGTTCGGCTTCGGCCATGTCATCGATATCCACCACAAAGGGTTCCTTCCGCATGACCTCCTGAATCCGTTTTCCGCCTTCGATCATGGCTGCATAGGCGGTATCGGGCTCTCCGTAGATTTCCACCACAATGGTCGCCAGCACCGGCGGCCCGGGGGGAACCTCCACCAGTTTCACATTGGCCCCGTACCGGTTCCGGATTTTCTGCAAATCTTTCCGGAGCCGCAGGACAATGGCATGGCTCTGCTGGTCCCGTTCCCCCTTCTTCTTCAGGTTGACCCGGATATCCCCCACATTGCTCCCTTCCCGGAGATAGTAGTGGCGGACCATGCCGTTGAAATCCATCGGGGAGGAGAGCCCCACATAGGAAACCACGCTCGTCACCTCGGGAACAGTCCGTAAATAGTCTTCATAGGCCTGAATCACCGCGTCGGTCGTCTCCAGGCTTGTTCCTTCGGGCATGTCCACCACGACCTGGAACTCGTTCTTGTTGTCGAAGGGCAGCATCTTGAGGGGAACCAGCCGGAAGAAAATCAGGCTGACGGCAACGCCCATGAGCACGAGAATCACGATCAGGAGTACCCAGCGGAGCATCCGGGAACTCAGAAAGGGACCGACCACGGCCCGGTAGGTCTTCCGGATCCAGCCTTCGGGGGCTTTCTTTCCGTCGGGACTGACCTCCTCCTCATCCTTTCCGGTTCCGGTCTTCCGGAGCAGGATATAGGTAAACCAGGGCACGATACTGAGGGCGCAGAGGGTGGAAAAGATAACGGTGATCGGGACATTGGCGGCCATGGGGGCCATGTAGGGGCCCATCATGCCGGTGATGAAAAAGAGCGGCGTAAAACTGACGATAATCGCCAGGGTGGACATGATCACCGGCGGCAGCACTTCGCTGACGGCAAAGAGGGTGGCGTTGACGGGATCACGCTTGCCCATCAGGATGTGGCGCTGGATGTTGTCCACATTGGTGATGGGATCATCCACCACAAGGCCGAGGGAGAGAATCAGGGCGAAGAGGGTCACGCGGTTGATGGTGTAACCGAAGAGAAAATTGACAAAGAGGGCCAGGGCGAAACTGATGGGAACCGCGAGAGCCACCACCAGGGCCTCCCGCCATCCCAGGGTGAAGGCCAGCAGAATCACCACCGACACGATGGCGAATCCGAGGGAACTGAGCAGGTCGTTCACCTTCTCCTGTGCGGTACTGCCGTAGTTCCGGGTCACCTCCACCTGCACGTCGGAGGGAATGACGGTCTGTTTCAGGTCGTCCACCCGGTCGAGAATGTCCCGGGCCACATTGACGGCATTGGTTCCCTGTTTCTTGGCCAGCGCCAGGGTGACGGAGGGATAGCTCCGGGCCGTCTCCGGAAGATTGTTCTCCCGGCGGAACGTATCGGAAAACCCGAGCCGGGTATAGCTGTGAATCTCTTCGGGGCCGTCGGTCACGGCGGAAATGTCCCGCAGATAGACGGGTCGTCCCTCCCGGACCCCGACCATCAGGTCCGAAACCTCGTCCTCCGAAGAGAGAAAGGAATTGCTGGTCACGGTGAATTCCCGGTTGAAGCGGGGAAAATTCCCGGCTGTAACGGCAACATCCGCCCCCTGCAGCGCCTGCTGCACTTCCAGAAAGGAGACGCCGAGCCCGGCCATCCGCTCCGGATCGAGTTCCACCCGGACCTCCCGTCTGCGTCCGCCGACGATATAGGTCCGGGAAATGTTTTTCACCTCGTCGAGCCGTGCCAGCACTTCCTCGCCGATGCGGCGGATGTCGGAATCACTGTACCGGTCCGAATAGAGGGTCAGGTTCACGATGGGGACATCATCGATCTCCAGCGGCTTGATCACCCACCCCTGGACAATGGGCGGGACCTGGTCGATGTTCATCCGGATCTTGTTATGGAGCTTGACCAGGGACCGCTCCCGGTCCTCGCCCACATAAAAGCGGACCGTGACCACCGCCATGTCCCGCCGGGAAATGGAATAGACATACTCGACCCCGTCGATCTGCCAGAGAAGCCGCTCCAGGGGGGTCGCGACCAGTTTTTCGACCTCCTGGGGCGTGGCGCCGGGAACCCGGACAAAGACATCGGCCAGGGGAACGACGATCTGGGGTTCTTCCTCCTTGGGCGTAATCAGAACCGCCGCAACGCCGAGACAGAGGGAGGCGATAATGAGCAGGACCGACAGATGCGAGGTGAGAAACTGGCGGACAATGGCAGGGATGATTCCCTTCGGTTCAGGGGGCCCCGTGTCGTTCATTGAGAAAATCTCCTCTATTCAGACGCCGTTTCCAGTCCGATGGTTTCATTTCCGGAGAGGCCGGAGAGAACCTCCACCATATTGTCGTCGATGTTCCTGCCGGTCCGGATAAACCGGCGGTTCCACTGGTCCTGTTCTTCGGAATCCCGGACCAGCACCGTCTCCATCTGTCCCACACTGCGGACCGCCTTCCGGGGTATGGCGATGACTTCGTGTTCCTGTACGGGAATGAGGAGTTTGCCGAACATGCCGGGATAGAGCCCGGGAATCCGGGGCAGATCGGCCTTCACCAGAAAGGTCCGGGTCTGGGGATCGGCATAGGGAACGATCTCGACCACCGTCGCCGCCACCTTCTCGTCCAGCGGGGTGATAACCACCGGGAGGGTGTCTCCGGCGGAGATCTTCCCGATGAGTCCCTCCCGGACATAGGCTTCCAGGCGCAGGGATGCGGCGGTCTGAAGCACGATCAAAGGCTTTCCGGGCAGGGCCAGATCGCCGGGATCGACCCGCCGCTGCAGCACCTCGCCCGCCTCGGGAGCGGTCAGTTGCGTGTAGCCGAGGGAGATTTCGGCCTCTTTGACCACTTCCTGTGCCTGGCTGATACCGGCCTCCGCCCCGGAGAGGGCGTCCTTTGAGCGCTGCAGTTCGGCCTTTGCCTGCAGATAGGCGGCACGGGCCTGTTCCAGATCCCGGGAGGTGGCGGCCTGCTGCTTGAAATATTTCTGGATCCGGTTGAAGTCGGCCCGGGCCCGGTTGAAGGCCGCCTCTGCCGCAAGCACCGACTGGCGGGCCTGCTCCTTTGCCGCCTCCGCGCTCTTGAGCCCCTGCCGCGCCTGGTCAAGGCGGGAAAGCAGCTGGCGGTTGTCGAGGGAGACGAGAAGATCCCCTTTCCGGACCGTGTCACCGGGATTGACCTTTACATCGATTACCTGGGCCGTCACCTGGGCTTCGATGTTCGATTCCACCCGGGGCCGGACCGTACCGACGGCTTCATAGTTTTCGGTGATATTCTGACGCTGCGCCTGCACCGTCTGCGCCGGGTCAGGCGGAGCGGCAGAGGCGGTACCGGCGGCCAGCAGGAAAATCAGAAGGGGTAAAGCGGCAGTATGCATCCGGAAAACTGTTTTCATTCTGTCTCCTTTGTCACCGGTTTCCCGTAGGTTACTCATCCTCGATCTCCACGGCCCTGGCCCAGTATCCGATGGCGCGGCCCAGGTCCGCGACGGCCTTTTCCTGATCAAAATAGGCCGCGGTCGCCCGGATCTGGGCCCGGTTCCAGTCGAGTTCGGCTTCCAGATACCGGGTAATGGTTGCCGATCCGCCGTCATACTGCTTCCGGACCAGATTCAGCGATTCCTCGGCCGAGACAAGGCTTTTGCGGGCAACATCCAGCCTTGCCCGGGCCTCTTCCAGATTCAGGTAGGCGGTTTTGACATCCATTTTCAGCGCCAGTTCCGCCTGCCGGTCGGCTGCCAGGGTTTCGGCCAGCATGGCCGATGCTTTCTCCACCGCGGCCATCGTACGGAACCCGGTAAAGAGATCCCAGTTGAGCATCACGGCAATCATCCAGTTTTCCCGGTCGGTGTCATAATCCAGTTCATCGTCATCGAGATAGTATTTCCCCTGCAGATCGATCCGGGGCAGATATCCGGCCCGTGCCGCGTCGATTGCCATGCGGGCTTTCCGCACCCGCTCCTTTGCCATATTCCGGTTCGGGCGGTACTTCATGCCGTATTCGACCCCTTCGGCGTATTCTTCGGGAACCGGAAGGGGCGGCACTTCGGCATTCTCTTTCAGGACCAGCGCCACATCGGGACTGATGCCCAGTACATGGGCCAGGGCCGTGAGGGCGATCCGGTACTGGTTTCTGCCCCGCAGCAGTTCTTCCCGGGCCTCGGCCAGCCGGACTTCCAGGGACAGGACATCGGACTTGAGAACGCTGCCGCCCCGGAGCCGCACCCGCATCAGTTCCAGTTGCTTCTGAACGGTATTGACCGATCCTTCGGCGATTTTGATGAAATCCCGTGCCGCAAGGGTATCGAAATAGGACTGGATCACCGAAGCGACCAGCCCGTTCCGGACGCTCTGCCGGTCCAGCCGGGAAATGGTGAGATCCGTCACGGCCATCTGCCGGTTGAGAATATCCCGGCCGCCGTTGAAGATGTTCCAGCGGGCATTGACGCCGCTTTCATAGTTGTCGAGGATTCCCGGCCGGTTGAAGTTGGCGTCCGGCGGCAGCTGACGCTGGTCGATTTTTTTGAAGAGGTAGACCGAGGGCGCATCGGCCCGGGTGTATTCGGTATAAAGCCCGATGGCGGGATAAAAGGCGGCGTTGGCCTGCCGGATCATGGCTTCGGCCTGCCGGATCCGGGCGACGGCCATCCGCAGATCGGGATTGTTGTTCAGGGAAATCCGGATGGATTCGGCAAGGGAGAGGGGTTCTGCGGGAACAGCGGTTTCCGGTTCCGGGGCTTCGGCAACCGCCGGGGGCTGTTCCGGCGGGCGGACTTTTCCGGCGTATTCTTCCTGAATGGCTTCGTAGCTGTAGGGATTGTTACCGGCGCACCCCCCCATCCATCCGATCATTGCCAGGAAGAGTATCAGGGATATAGCCTTGTGGGTCAGCAGATTCCGTCTGTTCCCTTCGTGCATGGTTTTCCCCCGCTCGCGTGTGGTTACAGAATTACCAGTATCAGGCTATATCTTATGTGATTTATTTCTCCAGATCAAATGAAAAGTGAAACAGGTTCTGAATAAAGCATCCCCCGCCCCCGCCGCCATCCTCCTCATCGACTTCGGGTTCAATGAACTGCAGTTCGGTGGATGCGGTCAGTGCCCGTGCGGCGTTGACGCGGCCGTTGCTCAGCACCAGGCCGTTCAGATTCGGAAGAGGGTCCACGGAGTTGAGGATGGCGTTTTTTACCTGATGGTGGGTCAGTTCGGGCCGGTGGGACCAGACCAGTCCGGCGATGCCGGCGACCACCGGTGCGGCCATGGATGTTCCGCTTTTGAAGCCGAACTCGTCGCCCTGGAATTCCCAGCGGATGCCGGTGATGCGGATATCGTCGATGGCTAAGCGTTCAGAGGGAACGGATTCATCCGTTTCTATCCGAAACTGAAGATAGAAACTCTCCCCCAGTTCATCATCACTTCCCCATCCCCGGACTGTCTCAACGCCTGTTGTGCTCCCGGTGACAAAACCGGTAATCGGGAAATCAATAGTAAAA
>JBEPXL010000158.1:0-7620 GCA_041641935.1 Desulfobacteraceae bacterium
ATCTGGCGATTCAGAAAGAACTGGGGGTCCGCTCCCGGAGCCCCCGGTGGGCCATCGCCTGGAAGTTTGAAGCGACACAGGAAACAACCCGGTTGCTGGGAATCGACGTGCAGGTGGGACGTACCGGCGCACTGACGCCGGTGGCGCGCCTGGAGCCGGTGAAGGTAAGCGGGGTACTGGTGAGCAATGCCACCCTTCACAACGAAGATGAAATCCGGCGGAAGGATGTGCGCATCGGCGATACGGTCCTGATTCAGCGAGCCGGTGATGTCATTCCGGAGGTCGTCAAGGTCATTGAATCGAAACGGACCGGAGAAGAAACAGAATTTCAGATGCCGTCTGACTGCCCTGTATGCGGTTCAGCAGTGGAACGGCCCGAAGACGAAGCGGTGACCCGGTGCATCAATGTCAACTGTCCGGCACAGATCAAGGCCCGTGTGCGCCACTTCGCCGCCAAAGGCGCCTTCGATATTGACGGCATGGGAACCAAACTGGTGAACCAGCTGGTGGACCGGAACCTGGTAACCTCCTGCGCGGATATTTTCTATCTGGATGTGCCGACCCTGGAAGCCCTGGACCGGGTGGGGCCCAAATCGGCCAGAAATCTGGTCGAAGCCGTCGAAAACCGGAAAATGATTTCCCTGGGCCGGTTTCTCTACGCGCTGGGAATCCGGCATGTGGGAGAAAATGTGGCACGGCTGCTGGCGGACCGGTTCCATGAACTGGATTCTGTGATGTCGGCGTCACGGGAAGAGATTGAAGCCGTCGAAGGCATCGGATCGGAGATAGCGGAAAGTGTCTGTCATTTTTTTGAAGAAGAAGAGAACCGGCAGACCGTCCGGCGGATACTGGAAAGCGGTGTCGCGGTATTCCATGAGGTCCGGCAGGAAGAAAAAGTGCCGTCATCCTCCCCCGTGGCGGGAAAGGCGTTTGTGCTGACCGGAAAACTGGAAGAGATGACCCGTGATGAAGCCAGAGCCGCCATCGAGGCAGCCGGCGGCAGAGTGACAGGTTCTGTCAGCAGCAGGACCGACTATCTGGTTGCCGGGGCAGATGCGGGATCCAAGCTGAAAAAGGCGGAAAAGCTGGGGATTACGGTACTCGACGAAAAAGCGCTGAAAACAATGCTGTCCTGACGGACAGGCTGCAATGGGTTCCAGTCCGGCAGGATAAAAGATATTTCCGGCTCTCTGTGCAATACCGGTTTCAAATTGAAACGGCTGACCGGGACAATCCCGGTCAGCCGTTTAAGGAGGAGAACAGATGAAAAAATTATTAGGTTGTTTAGAGGATGTTAGGTTGGCATTAGTTAATGCAACAGCCTTGCCAGAATCAATGGAAAAACGGAATATTTTTATCGCTGAAAGTAAATAATGTATAAATACAAATAATTAAAAGTCTTAAATTTTTCTTTCCCCCTGGACACCATCCTGCGCTGCCTCGATATACCCCATAAAAAGTTCAATTTTTTGAACGCCATTGGTTCATGTTTTGTCCCTAAACATTTAAATTTTCTATTGATATGTCTGTTTCTGCAGGAATTCATTTTTTTTAATCCCACCTGCCCACAGCAGTTTTTATGCGCTAAACACTTGACAGGAAAGGGCATTTCAATGGTTTATATTTTTAAACCAGAGTGGCGGATTCACTTCTGACGCTGTGGGCCCCCGGGTTCCTTTTCCGTCTGCTTGATTCAGATGGAAAAACAGATTGGGACTTCAGTTATCGGAACCGAAATGCTATAGTTTTTATCATTGCGCAGATATTCCCCTGCCACCACCATCGGGAATTTCATGATTCGTCATCGCTTTCTGTACCGGAATTGAACTCAGTGGAACCGTTCCAGCAGTTCCATGTCCAGCTATCGTCATTCGAGGAATCGGTGAATGAAGAAGAAAAAGAGAAAACATATCCCGGTCAATGAAAGAACGCTTCTTTCCTGGATTCGGGACAGCAATATCAAGCTCCAGGTCTTCCTTTTCATTATTATCGTCATTACTGTGTTTGCACGGGTTCTGCCGCTGGAGATGCAGAAAAAAATTATCAATGAGGCGATCTTTCTGCGGAAAATCGACCTGCTGATGACCTACTGCGCCATCTATCTCGCCTCCGTCCTGACGGCCAGCGGATTGAAATACCTGATCAACGTACTGCAGAGCCTCATCGGGCAGCGGGTTCTGGCAAAAATGCGGATGGATCTCTATCACCATATCCTGACACTTCCCCTCAGTTTTTTCCGGAAAACACAGCCGGGAATGGTAGTGGCAGCCCTGGTGAGTGAAATTGCGGTAGCCGGGGACTTCATCGGCATGGCCATCGCCGTTCCGATCATCAATGTACTGACTCTCCTCGCCTTCGGCGGCTATCTTTTCTGGCTCAATCCCATCCTCGCGCTGGTTTCCCTTTCCATCTATCCGATGGTACTGATCCTGATTCCGATTCTTCAGAAAAAAGTCAATGCAACCAACAAAAAAAGGGTCGATGCCACCCGCCACCTGTCCGACAACATTGCCGAATCGATCTCCGGCATCCACGAAATCCACGGCAATGGAACCTATCAGACCGAAAACCGGAAATATGACAACCTCGTGAACCGGCTGACCCGGATCCGGATCATCTGGAATTTTTACCGGTACGGCGTCAAAGTCACCAACAATCTTTTCAACAACCTGAGCCCGTTTTTAATTTTTCTCATCGGCGGGTATCTGGCCATCAATGGCCGGCTGGAACTCGGCGCACTGGTGGCGTTTCTCTCCGCCCAGGAAAAACTCTATGATCCGTGGAAAGAACTGCTGGAATTTTACCAGCTCTATCAGGATGCCATTGTACGGTACAAGCGGACGATGGAATATTTTGATGCCGTACCCGAGTATGTGCTGACGCCTCTGGACCGGAAGCCCTACGAACTGGATGGAAAGATCGAAGTCAAGAATCTCTCTTTTTATACCGAAAGCGGCATCCAGCTACTGGAAAATATCAATTTTTCCCTGAACCACGGTGAACAGATCGCCATTGTCGGCTTTTCCGGCAGCGGCAAAAGTACACTGGCGCAGTGCATTGCCCAGCTCTACAGCTATTCCGACGGCCATATCTACATCGGTGACAAAGAGGTTTCCGAGCTGACCAAGCAGGATATCATCTACAACATGGGCCTGCTTTCCCAGGCCCCTTTCATCTTCAGCGGAACCATTGAAGAAAACCTGCTCTATGCCTGTGTTCCCCTCATTGGCGGTGACAGCGACGGAAACGGGGAAAAGAAGCGGAAGGGGGAAAAGGAAAAGGAACCGGATGAAGAAACAAAAAGAGAACTGCCGAGCCTGGACGACATGATCGCCGCCCTGCAGCAGTCCGGTATCTTTGTCGATGTCCTCCGCTTCGGGCTGAATATGGTTCTGGACCGGGAGCAGCACAGTGATCTGGTCTCCCGGCTGATCCGGGTGCGGAAAAATTTTCAGGATGAATACGGGGATGCGCTGGAGGATTTTGTGGAATTTTTCAATGAAAATGAATATCTCTACCACTCCGACATCGCCGGTAATATCATTTTCGGCACCCCCACGGGGGACGACGATATTACCAAAGAGGAAATTACCCGCCATTCCTACTTTGTCGATTTTCTTCACGAAGCGGATCTGACCCGCCCGCTGTTGAGTCTCGGGATAGAACTGGTCCGGCAGACCGTGGATATTCTGGGCAATCTGCCGCCGGAGGCGGTCTTTTTTGAACAGAGTCCCATTGAACCCCACGAACTGGATGATTATAAAATGCTGGCGGAGCGGCTCCGGCGGAAGCGGCTGCACCAGTTGTCCCGGCACGACCGGGAGAAACTGCTGGAGGTTGCCCTCCGTTTTACACCGGGCCAGCATAAAATGGTGGCCCTGTCCGAGGTTCTGGAGACGCTCATTTTAGAAGGACGGGCGCTTTTCCGGGAACTGATTTCCGAGGAAATGCCGGATGCCTTTACCTTCTATGATCCGTCCCGGTATATTCCTTCGGAAACGATTCTGAACAACATCCTCTTCGGTAGACTGAAAACCCGCAACCCCCGGGCCCGGGAAAAGATCAACAAGAGTATCATCCAGCTGCTCATTGAAGAGGATCTGCTGGAGACGATCCTCCAGATCGGCATGCAGTACCAGGTCGGCAGCAAGGGGGACAATCTCTCCGGCGGGCAGCGACAGAAACTGGCCATTGCACGGGTTTTCCTCAAGGCGCCGAAGATACTGATTCTGGATGAGGCCACATCCGCCCTGGACAATACCTCCCAGTCACGGATTCAGAATCTGATCGAAACCTGGTGGCGGGGGCGGAGTACGGTCATTTCGGTGGCGCACCGCCTGGACATCATCAAAAACTACGACCGTGTCGCTGTCATGAAAGCCGGAAAAATCGGAGAAATCGGAACGTATGACGAACTGATTGAAAAGAAAGGACTGCTGTATGAACTCGTCTACGGAAAAAACTGAAGCCTACCCGACCTGTGAGTTCAAGGAAAATCTCGCCATTCTGCGTCAGATATACCTTTTTTCACGAATGCCCCTTGAGTCGCTCAAGATTTTTGCCTATCTCTGCACCAAGGAAGTATTTCAGACGGGTGATATTCTGTTTCATCAGGATGACGATGACGGGCAGGCATTTTATCTGATGGCCGGAACAGCGCAGCTGATCCGGAACACACCGGAGGGCGAACAGGTACTCCGGGAGTATTCCACGGAAAGTTTTATCGGCGGCATGAGCCTGATGGGGAAACTGCCCCGGCTCTACAGTCTGAAAGCGGCCACGGACATTACCTGTCTGGTGATGACCCGGGAAAAGTTTGCCAAAGCGCTGGCCCAGTTTCCGGATATGATGCCCAGAGTGATCGAAAGTATTGTCGAACAGGTGCAGGCCTGGGAAGAACAGTTCCTTCACCATTTCGGCAAATCAGAATCGCCCTGCCTGAAACGGACGGGTGTGAGTCTGGTCTGAACCAATGAAACAGCGGAGCATCCCACAGGGTGAGGAGACGGGTTTGAAAAAGAAGATTGCATTTTCCCTGCAGAACAATCTGGACGAACTGGAAACCCTGCGCCATAAGGTAGAACAATACGGCGTAACAAACGGGCTGCCGGATAAAACCGTCTTTGAACTCAACCTGATCCTGGACGAACTCTTCACCAACATTGTTACCTGTGGCTACCGGGACCGCAATGTTCACTGGGTGAATATTACCATCTCCATTGAAAAGAATCTCCTCGCCATCTGTGTGGAAGATGACGGCACCCCCTTCAATCCGGTTGCCGTCAAAGAACCGGATGTCGGCTGTTCCATTGAAAAACGCCAGATCGGCGGGCTTGGCATCCACCTGATCCGTCACATGACCGACAGCATTTCCTACCGGCGGCTGGAGGACCGGAACGTCATCACCATGACCAAAATTCTGTGAAGGAAAACCCTATCAGCAGCGAGAGAAGAAAGGATATCACCATAATGGAAATTACAGAGAAAAAACAGGACAGCATCACCATTCTGCAGGTGAGCGGCCGTCTCGACTCCAGAACATCCACGGAGCTGGAGGAGAAACTGAACCAGGCGATTACGGATGGCGAAAACCGGCTGATCATCGACTTTGAGGATCTCAGCTACATTTCCAGCGCGGGACTCCGGGTGATTCTCAAGACCGCCAAGATGATGAAAAAAAATGACGGCATGCTGATCCTGTGTGCCATGCAGGACTATGTCCGGGAAGTCTTTGAAATCTCCGGATTCGATGCGTTCCTTCCCATTACCACCACGTCCGATGACGCCCTCTGCCAGATCAATCCCGGCTGAAGCGCGTGAAATGACCGGGTTGTCTCTGCGGAACAGGAGACTTATGTTAGAGGAGAATCTCGATACGTCAGAAGACCGGCTTTTCCCGATTGCCGGTCCTGATCTATTTCCAGCGAACTCTTTCCGGCATCTGACAGCACCGGAAAATCTGTACAGCGAAACGGAGTGATTTATGGAGACGCCCGAAGTCAAATATCTGAAAGACTACCGTCCGCCCGCCTATCTGGTGGATACCATCGATATGAACGTGGAACTGAAGGAAATCGATACGGTTGTCACCACGACACTGAACATCCGCCGGAATCCGGAAACCGCGGACCCGTCCCCTCCCCTGGTTCTGGACGGGCGGCAGATGGACCTGACCGCCATCAAACTGGATGGAAATCCGCTGCCGCCGGAGGCCTGCGAGATCGGCGAAGAAACCCTCACGATTCCCGATGTACCGGATGCATTTACCCTGCATACATCCGTTGTGATCCAGCCCCAGGAGAATGCCGCCCTGAGCGGTCTGTACAAGTCGGACGGCATGTTCTGTACCCAGTGTGAAGCCGAAGGATTCCGGAAAATCACCTATTTTCCGGACCGGCCCGACGTGATGGCGAAATATACCTGCACCATCATCGCGGACAAAGCCAGCTACCCGGTTCTTCTCGCCAACGGCAACCGGATCGAAGGGGGCAATCTCCCCGACGGCCGCCACTGGGTCCAGTGGGAAGACCCGTTCCGGAAACCGAGCTACCTCTTTGCCCTGGTGGCCGGTGACCTGGTCTGTATTGAAGACACCTTCAGAACCCGCTCCGGCCGTGATGTGGATCTCCAGATTTATGTGGAACATGCCAACGCCGACAAATGCGACTATGCAATGGCGGCGCTCAAGAAATCGATGCGGTGGGACGAGGAAACCTTTGGCCGGGAATATGATCTGGATATCTACATGATCGTCGCGGTGAACGATTTCAACATGGGGGCGATGGAGAACAAGGGGCTCAACATTTTCAATTCCAAATTCGTCCTGGCCCGGCCCGAAACCGCAACGGATATCGACTTCTGGAACATTGACCGGGTGGTGGCCCATGAATATTTCCACAACTGGACCGGCAACCGGGTAACCCTGCGCAACTGGTTCCAGTTGAGCCTCAAGGAAGGGCTGACCGTTTTCCGGGACCAGGAATTTACCGCAGACATCACCTCCAGGCCGGTGAAACGGATTTCCGATGTCCGCACCCTGCGGGCCTATCAGTTTCCCGAAGACGCCGGTCCCATGGCCCATCCGGTCCGCCCGGCCTCCTACATCAAGATGGACAATTTCTATACGGTCACCGTCTATGAAAAAGGTTCCGAAGTTATCCGGCTGATCCAGACGATACTGGGGCGGGAGGGATTCCGGAAGGGAATGGACCTCTACTTCGAACGGTATGACGGCCAGGCCGTCAGCATCGAGGACTTTGTGGGGGCCATGGCCGACGCCAATGATGCGGATCTGGACCAGTTCATGCGCTGGTACGAGCAGGCCGGAACACCGGAAATTTCCGCCGACTGGACCTATAATCCCGATGCGAAGTCGTGTACCCTTACACTGCGGCAGCAGATTCCCGCCACGCCGGATACCACGGAAGAGAAACAGCCGATGCATATCCCGGTTGCGGTGGGGCTTCTGGACCGGGACGGCAATGATATCCTGCTGCAGATGGAGGGGGAGGAAACACCGGACGGGGCCACACGGGTGCTGAACCTGCGGAAACCGGAAGAGACCTACACCTTTGTCAATGTACCGGACACACCGGTTCCGTCCCTGCTGCGGAATTTTTC
>JBEPXL010000159.1:0-7559 GCA_041641935.1 Desulfobacteraceae bacterium
GAGACGGTCCAGTCCCGGAAGGAGGCCGGAACCCTCAAGGCGTACACCCTGAACGAGTCCGGTGAACAACTGCTTGCCGGGGTCAGCATCGGCAGCGCCATCGCCGCCGGAGAGGTCCAGTTGATCCGGAGCGCCGACGATATCGACAAATTCAACGACGGGTCCATTCTGGTGACGGAGATGACCGATCCCGACTGGGTTCCCATCATGAAACGGGCCGCCGGCATTGTCACCGACCACGGCGGCCGGACCTGCCATGCCGCCATCGTCAGCCGGGAACTGGGGATTCCGGCCATTGTCGGAACCGGTGAAGCCACGGACACCCTCAAGGACGGAAAGGAGATCACCATCTCCTGCGCCGAAGGGGACCAGGGATTTATCTATGACGGCATCCTCGATTTTGAAGAAAAAGAGATCGACCTGGAAAACATACCCGAGATCAGAACCCGTATTATGATGAACATCGCCAGTCCGGCTGCAGCCTTCCGCTGGTGGCGGCTTCCGGCAAAGGGGATCGGACTGGCCCGGATGGAATTCATCATCAACAATATCATCAAAATTCATCCCCTGGCCCTGGTCCATTTTGATGATCTGGAGGACAGGGAGGCAAAAAAGACCATCAAGGAACTGACACAGGGGTATGAAGACAAGACCGCATATTTCGTGGATCATCTGGCGCGGGGGGTTGCAAAAATCGCCGCTGCCCAGTATCCTGAACCGGTGATTGTCCGGATGAGCGATTTCAAGACCAATGAATATGCGGATTTGATCGGCGGGGCCGGGTTCGAGCCTGAGGAAAACAACCCCATGCTCGGATTCCGCGGGGCGTCCCGCTACTACAGTGACCAGTATCGGCCCGGCTTTGCACTGGAATGCCGGGCCATCAAAAAAGTCCGTGAGGAGATCGGACTGACCAATGTGGTGGTCATGATCCCCTTCTGCCGCACGCCCGAAGAAGCAGACCGGGTTCTGACGGCGATGGCCGAAAACGGACTGATACGGGGGGAAAACGGGCTGGCGGTCTACGTCATGTGCGAGATTCCCTCCAATGTGATCCTGGCTGAAGCGTTTGCGAAACGCTTTGACGGCTTCTCCATCGGTTCCAACGATCTGACGCAGCTGGTTCTCGGCGTGGACCGGGATTCATCTGTGCTTTCTCATCTCTTTGACGAACAGCACGAGGCCGTCAAGCGGGCCATCAAGAATGTCATCGATGTGGCCCATCAGGCAGACTGCAAGGTCGGCATCTGCGGCCAGGCACCCAGCGACTACCCCGATTTTGCCGCATTTCTGGTACAGTCGGGCATCGACTCCATGTCCCTGAATCCGGACAGTGTCATGCAGGTACTGGAGCGGGTCGCGCAAGTTGAAAAGGAGATGTGACATTATGCAGATATGGAAAAAAAGACTCTATGACAGACCGGGAAAACAGGACGGAACACGGGTCTTCGTGGACCGGACCTGGCCCCGGGACGTAAAGCGTTCCGAGGCCGATGTGGATGTCTGGCTCCGGGATCTGGCCCCGAGCCGGGAACTGCGGGAGTGGTACGACCATGACCCGGCAAAATGGGGCCGGTTCAAGCGGAACTACTTCCGGGAACTCTCAAAGTTCAAAATCGATGAAGTTGACAGACTGAGCGGCCTCGCGGCAAAAGGACGGGTGACGCTTCTGACCCGCACGAACCACACGGGGGAGCGGACCTACGTGGCCGCCCTGAAGGAATACCTGGAGGAAAACGCCAATTTCTGATTCCGGACCCCAGAACAGGCGCAACGGAAAGCGATTCTTTCGGCAATGGTGGCCGGTGATACTGGTCATCATTGCCGTCCTGTTTCTTCCGTCGGGCTGCGGCGGCGGAGAAAAAGACGGCCCGGAGCGCCTCGACATCTGGATTCACTCCGCCCAGCCCGACGAACGGGAAACGCTGCTGGCCCAGGTGGACCGGTTCAATGAAAGCCAGAAAGAAATTGAAGCCCGTGCCACGGTCATTCCCGAAGGTTCCTACAACGGACAGGTGCAGGCCTCCGCTGTGGCCGGTGACCTGCCGGACCTGCTGGAGTTTGACGGTCCGTACATGTACAACTATGCCTGGCAGGGAATGCTGCTTGCCATCGGCGACCGCCTTCCCGGATCGGTCACCCGGGCTCTTCTTCCCACCCTCATCGAACAGGGAACCTACAACGATACCTTCTATTCCGTCGGAAACTACGACTCCGGCCTCGGCCTCTACGCCGACCGCGGCAAACTGGAAAAGGCCGGGGTGCGCGTTCCGGAAGGACCGGCGGGTGCCTGGACCATCGCGGAATTCAACAGCGCCCTGGCGGCGCTGGCGGAACAGGACGCCGACGGAAAGGTGCTGGATCTGAAGCTCAATTACGGCAATGAATACTTTACCTATGCCTACTCCCCCGTACTTGTTTCCGCGGGGGGCGATCTTATCGACCGCAGCGATTACCAGTCCGCCGACGGTGTCCTCAACGGTCCGGAATCGGTACAGGCCATGAAACAGGTGCAGGGCTGGTTTGAAAAGGGGTATGTGGACCAGAACCTGGATGACGCCGCCTTTACCGGCGGCAGGGTCGCCCTTTCCTGGGTGGGCCACTGGGAGTACGGCCGGTACAGCAAGGCCCTGGGGGAGGAACTGGTGATTCTGCCGCTGCCCGACTTCGGTAACGGAACCCGCACCGGTCAGGGCTCCTGGAACTGGGGCATTACCCGGTTTGCGGAAAAACCGGAAAACGCGGTCCGGTTTCTGGAATTTATTCTCCAGCCCGGTGAAGTGCTGGCAATGGTCGAAGCAAACGGCGCCGTCCCCGGAACCCGTACCGCCATTGAACAGTCCCGACGGTACAAAGAAGACGGGCCGCTCCGGCTCTTTGCGGTGCAGCTGATGGAAGGCTACAGCGTTCCCCGGCCCCGCACCCCGGCCTATCCGATCATCAGTTCCGCCTTTGCGGAGGCGTTTCATGATATCCGTAATGGTGGAGATGTCCAGACGGTTCTCGACGAGGCGGTCCGGATCATTGACCAGGATATCCAGACCAACAACGGATATCCGCCGCAGGAACGGAAAAAGGAGCAGGCGGACCACCACCATCTCTGATCTTCGGAGACAGAGCGATTCATGGCAGATACGGAGAAGAGAACCAGACACAACAGACGGGTGCGGGATGACCGGCCCGTGGCCCTGGCGATGCTGACGCCCGGCCTCGTCGGGATGATCGTCTTTATCGTGATTCCCTTTCTGACCGCCATTTTCCTTTCCTTCACCAACCGCCGCCTCGGTTCCCCCCTGCCGGTGGAATTCACCGGCTTCCGGCAGTATCTTCTGGTGCTCACCGATGCATCCTTTCTGCGCGCCATCGTCAACAATATCATTTTTCTGCTGGTGGTGGTTCCGGTCCAGACCGGGCTGGCCCTCGCACTGGCCCTGCTGCTCAACCGGAAACTGAAGGGGATGGTCATCTTCCGGACCCTTTTTTTCATGCCGGTGGTCTTTCCCATGTCCCTCATCGCCGTCATCTGGGTGCTCATCTACGCGCCGGGGCAGAGCGGCATGATGAACAGCCTGCTGGAAATCGTCACCTTCGGATACTGGGAACCGAAAGACTTTCTGCACAACCCCTGGCTGGCCCTCCCGGCGGTGATGCTGCTCTCGGTCTGGCAGGGGACGGGATTTCAGATGATCGTCCTTCTGGCCGGGCTCCAGGGGATACCCCATACCCTGTATGAAGCCGCCGCCCTGGACGGAGCCGGAAAGTGGCACCAGTTCCGTCATGTGACACTGCCCCAGCTGCGCAACCCGCTCATCTTTGTGGTGATCGTCACCTCCATCCTTTCGTTCCGGGTCTTTGATCAGGTCCGGATCATGACCCGGGGCGGCCCCAACGATGCCAGCACCACCGTCGTCTTCGAAGCGATCCGGGCCGGGTTCGACCGGGCCCAGGTCGCAAGAGGGGCGGCCATGACCGTCATCTTCTTTCTCATCGTTCTGACGATTACCCTGATCCAGCGCCATTTTTTCCGCCACGAGGAGTAACCCATGCAGCGACGCCGCCTTATCGGAAATCTGCTCAACTATCTCTTCATGACCGTCTTTGCCCTTCTGTTCATCTCTCCGATCCTTTTCATGATCGTCGGCAGCTTCAAGCCCGATGCACAGGTACTCTCCGACATGGGAACCCTGAACGCCTTTTTTCCCGATGAGGTGACGGTGCAGAATTACCGGGATGTATTTGAACGGGCCCCCTTCGGCCGCTATCTCTTCAATTCTGCCGTGGTCAACGGCTTTATCGTCGGTCTGGGGCTTCTGGTCAACTCCCTGGCCGGATACGCTCTGGCACGGCTCCGGTGGCGGGGGCGGCGTCTGGTGCTCAACTTTGTTCTGGCGGTGATGGTGATCCCCTTCGAGGCCATTGCCGTTCCCCTCTTTTATCAGGTGACGGTACTGGGCTGGCGGAACGACTACTGGGTGCAGATTTTTCCCTTCATCGCCTATCCCCTTTCCATCTACCTGTTCTACAGCTTTTTTCTGGGAATGCCGAAAGAACTGGAAGAGGCGGCCCGGATCGACGGGGCCGGTCCCCTGCGGACGTTTTTCGTCATTATTGTCCCCAACGCCAAACCGGCCTTCGCCAGCGTTGCCATCGTCACCCTGCTTCTCTTCTGGGGGCTCTATCTCTGGCCCCTGCTTGTCACGGCCGGTGAATCCGTCCGGCCCCTGCCGCTGGGCATCGCGACGTTTTATACATTGCCGCCGCTGCAGTGGGGCGATATTCTGGCCTTCGGGGTCATGATGGTGGCACCGATCCTGATTGTGTTTCTCCTGTTCCAGCGCTGGTTTGTCCGGGGTGTGGCGTCCACCGGTCTGAAAGGATAAGGCGGAGAAGATATGGCATCCATCGCGTTCAGCAATGTGGAAAAGTATTTCGATGATCAGCGGGTGATCAGGGATTTTACGCTCCGGATCGGGGACGGCGAGTTTGTCGTCCTGGTGGGGCCGTCCGGCTGCGGCAAGTCCACCCTGCTCCGGATGCTGGCCGGGCTGGAACGCATCACCGAAGGGGAAATCCGCATCGACGATACGGTGGTCAATGAACAGACCCCCCAGGAGCGGAATGTGGCAATGGTCTTCCAGAACTATGCCCTCTATCCCCACATGACCGTGCGCCAGAATCTGGCCTTTCCCCTGAAAATGCGGAAACTCGATAAAAGTGAAATCGACAGGCGGATTCAGGACGCGGCGGACCTGCTGGGGCTGGAACCGCTGCTGGACCGGAAACCGAAACAGCTTTCCGGCGGGCAGCGCCAGCGGATCGCCATGGGGCGCTCCATTGTCCGCGATCCCAGTGTCTTTCTGATGGATGAACCCCTTTCCAATCTGGATGCCAAGCTCCGGGTCCAGATCCGGACCGAAATCGCCGAACTCCAGAAACGGATGCAGACCACCACCGTCTATGTCACCCATGACCAGGTGGAAGCGATGACGCTGGGGCAGCGGGTGGTCGTCCTCAAGGACGGCGAACTGCAGCAGGTCGCCACACCCCAGGCCCTGTATGACGCGCCGGCCAATGTCTTTGTGGCCGGGTTCATCGGCAGTCCCGCCATGAACATTGTCCGGTCCCGTCTGGAGAAAGGGGAGGGCGGCACCTTCCGGGTGCGGATGGGCGGCACATCCCTGCCGGTTTCAGAAGAACGGGCTGCGGTCTTTCCCGGTCTGGAGCAGAAGGAAGGGGAACCGGTGCTGGTGGGACTGCGGCCGGAATCCTTTTTTGTGGCCGAAGAAGCGGCATCCCGAGAGGCGCAGATCGGGGTCGTGGTCGATACAGTGGAGATGCTGGGGCATGAAACCATTGTTTACGGGCGGTTTGCGGAAGAAGGGGAGGAAGAGGCGCAGACCGTGACGGCCCGGCTGGGGCCGAATCTGCGTATTGACCTGGACGAGGAGATTCGGCTGGGGGTGGATACGGAGAAAATCTATCTGTTTGATGCGGAAGATGAAACCAGCCTGATGGATGTGCAGCAGGTTGCGGAAGAGATCGGGGCGAGGGAACGGAACAGGGAGGAAACACCGGCGGGGGAATAGCGGAATGCCCGCTCCGGTCAGCCGATTACGCTGGAAATCGCATCCCGCAGGGCGCCGACCTGATAGGGTTTCTGCAGGACCACTGAAAAACCGTAGGCTTGCGGATTTTCCATCACCGGAATATCCGAATACCCGCTGGAGACGATGATCGGCAGTTTCCGGTCGATGGCTTTCACCATTCCGGCGGCTTCCACGCCTCCCATGCCGCCTACAATCGTCAGATCGAAGATGGCAAAGTCAAACGGTCTGCCGTCACGGATCGCCGCTTCCACAGCAGCAACGGCATCCTCACCGGTGCTGGCTTCCGTGGTGATAATCCCGAAGGTGTCGAGCATGGCGGCGGCCACTTCACGGACAGCCGCATCGTCGTCCAGCAGCAGACACCGTTTTCCCCTGGCGGTAAACGGCTTCCTCTCTGCAGTAATCCCTTCAATCTCTCCTTCCGGACGGGCCGGAATCACCAGCGTGAAGGTGGTCCCGCCGCCCTCCCGTGAAGTGACCCGGATCGCTCCCCTGTGCCGTTTCAGGATGGAATGGCTCGTCGAAAGGCCCAGCCCGGAGCCGCTTTCCTTGGTGGTCACGAAGGGATCGAAGATCCGGGGAAGCAGTTCCGCCGGAATTCCCGGTCCGGTATCGGAGACTGTCAGCAGGATATAAAAACCGCCGGGCAGTCCCTCCAGCAGGGGATGATCTGCGTCGGTGAGATTGTGCGCCCGGATGGTGATGTCCCCGTGGTCTTCCATCGCCTGCCGGGCATTGATGACCAGGTTGTTGATGACCTGGCTGATCTGGCCCGGATCGATTTCCGCAGGCCAGAGATCCGGTGCAATCTCAATATTTTCCCGGATGGCCGATCCGCTCAGCGCGAGGGAAGCCGATTCGGAAACGACGGCACACAGGTCCACAACGGATTTGACGGGACTGCCCCCTTTGGCGAACGTCAGCAGCTGCCGGGTCAGATCCGTCAGACGGGGAAACGACTGCCGTGCTTTGCCCAGATAACAGGCTGCGGAACCGGAATCCTGCTCCATCGTCATCCGTGCCAGATCCACAAATCCGATGACCCCGGCCAGCATGTTGTTCAGGTCATGGGCAATCCCTCCCGCAAACACCCCCAGCGCTTCCAGTTTCTGGGCCTTGGAGAGTTCGGCCTCCATCCGGTCGAAGTCGGTCATGTCTTTCATCAGCACCACATGCCCCTCGATTTCATCTTTCCGGCGGCACAGGGGAACACTGGAGAGAAGAACGGGGATCTCCTTCTGATTCTTCTGAATGCAGGTGTTTCGTATGTTTCGGCATGGTGAGGTAAACTCTCCCTCTACAAGATCGGTGATCTTCAGCGCCGTCAGTTCCGATGCCGAATATCCCGTCACCTGGGCGGCGGAATCATTCACAAACGCGATATTGCCTCCGGGCTCTGCAAGGAAGAGTGCATCGGACATGACCCCGATAATCTGGTCCGCGGCGGTGATG
>JBEPXL010000160.1:0-7537 GCA_041641935.1 Desulfobacteraceae bacterium
TGGCGGTTTCCGCTATTGAAAAGAAAGAAGCACCTTTTTCCGGCACTGGCATTTATCGCGGATGTGATTACTATGTGGAAAAGAGACATCCATCAAAGAAGAGGAAAATCCCATGCCTTCACAATTCCCTGTCCGGATGGCATCGCGTCCGGTGATCCACCACATCCTGAGCCGCATTCAGGAACTGGAAAAATCGAGCGGCATTAAACGCACGGTACTGGCGGTCTGTCCCAATTCGGTTTCGGTCATCGATGCGGCGCTCCGGTCCGCAAAACGCTGGAACGCGCCGATCAAATTCACCGCCACCCTGAATCAGGTGGACAGGGACGGCGGTTACACCGGTATGACCCATGCGGAACTGGTCCGGGTGATCCGCGAAAAGGCACGGCGCATCCATTATGAGGGGCCGGTCAGCATTGCCGTGGATCATGGCGGTCCCTGGCTGAAGGACCGGCATGTACTGGAAAAATGGTCGGAAAGCAAGGCCATGGACTGGGTCCGGCAGGCGTTTACCGAAGCGGTTCATGCGGGATATGACCTCATCCATGTGGACTGTACCGCGGATGCCGCACGGGCGCCGGACCAGGCGGTTTCCATTGAACAGGTCGTCGAGCGAACCATTGAACTCATTGTTCATGCGGAAAAGATCCGCCGGGAAAGTGACCGCCCGCCCATTGCCTATGAGGTCGGAACCGAAGAAGTCCACGGCGGTCTGACGGACATGAACATCCTGAACCGTTTTCTCAGGTCCCTGAAAAAACGGCTGGCGGAAGAGAATCTCCCGGATGTATGGCCCTGTTTCGTGGTGGCCAATGTGGGAACCGATCTCCACACCACCACCTTTGACACAAACACCGCCAGACGGCTGGCCGGGATTGCCGGGAAGTACGGCAGTTTCATCAAGGGACACTATACGGACAATGTGATCAATCCCGAAGACTATCCGCTGTCCGGCATGGGCGGCGCCAATGTGGGGCCGGAATTTTCGGAAAAAGAGTATGAGGCACTGATGGAACTGGCCGAACGGGAAGAGGAACTGGTGGCCCGGCAGCAGATTGAAAGAACCTCGAATTTAAAAAACGCCCTGTGGCGCGCCGTGATCAAGTCCGACCGGTGGCGGAAATGGCTGATCGGAGACGAGAAAGGAAAATCCTTTTCGGAACTCGCCCCGGAACGGCAGGACTGGCTGCTCCGGACCGGTGCGCGGTATGTCTGGAACATGCCGGATGTGCTGGAAGAACGGCGCCGTCTTTATGAAAACCTGCAACAGAACGGCATCGATCCGGAAGCCATTGTCATGATCTCCATTGAGCGGAGCATGGACAAGTATTTCCGCGCCTTTCACCTGGCGGGGCTGAACCCGCTGATCGGTTTCTGATTCCCGGCTCCGGATTGCCGATGATGCTGTTCCCTTACCTGCTGCAGGTTCCTGTGAACAGGAAAATACTGTCTTTCCCTTATTGAGATTTCGCCTTTAAGTCCCCATATTTCTGCTTATTCATTCCTGCTGCACATTGCTTCTTGTGCAGATCCGTATTTTTTCGGTCGCCTGATGGTGAAAAACCAGCTCTTTTCTGCTCACTCACCGCATCGTCTCTGGAGCGATCGAAACGGATCAATACAATATCTGTATACAGGGAATCACGGGCTCATTCTGCCACTGGCGAAAAAAAGGACGCTGTTTCCATGATTTCATCCACCAAAGCGATCGTTCTGCGGAAACGTCGGATGATCTGTTCCACCTTTTTTATGATCCTGCTGCTTTTCACTGTTCCGGCGACGGGGGAACCACCGGGGGCCGTATCGTATCCGGAAATTGTGAAACAGGCGAAACAACTGGCCGAAGCGCCCTTTTCCCAGCCGGGAGAGCAGATCCCCTCCTTCCTTCTCGATCTTGGCTATGACCAGTGGCGTGATATCCGGTTTGATGAAGACAAAAGCCTGTGGCGGTCCGGGAATCTGCCCTTTGAAATTCAGTTTTTCCATCCCGGATCATTTTATAACATTCCGGTCACCATTCATGAAATCGACAATGGCAGTAAAAGAACCGTTTCCTTTTCCAGAGACCAGTTCACATACGGAAAAAATGATTTCAAAGATAAACTTCCGGAACATCTCGGCTATGCCGGATTCCGGATTCACTATCCCCTGAACCGGCAGGATTACAAAGACGAAGTCGCCGTGTTTCTTGGCGCCAGTTATCTCCGTGCCGTCGGAAAAGAGCAGCAGTACGGCCTTTCCGCCCGGGGACTGGCCATTGATACCGGCCTGAAATCCGGAGAGGAATTTCCGTTTTTCAGGGAATTCTGGCTGCTGAAACCCGAACCGGAAGATACGTCACTGACGATCTATGCACTGCTGGACAGCCCCCGGTACACCGGCGCCTATCAATTCGTGATCCATCCCGGTGAATCGACACTGATCAATGTGAAAACAGATCTGTTCCGGCGTGAACCGGTGGAAAAACTGGGCATTGCACCGCTGACGTCCATGTTTTTTTACGGGGAAAACATCAACATCCGGCCGGTGGATGATTTTCGTCCGGAAATTCATGATTCCGATGGTCTGCTGCTCTCACTGAACTCGGGGGAATGGCTGTTCCGGCCGCTGTCAAATCCGGCTTCGCTTTCCATCGACGCCTTTCAGGCCCCGAATCTCAAAGGGTTCGGGCTGTTGCAGCGGGACATGAATTTTCATCATTATCAGGATCTGGAAGCCCGCTACCACCGTCGCCCCAGCGTCTGGATCACCCCAGACGGAGAATGGGGAAACGGTCATGTCGAACTGGTCCAGATTCCTACCGACAGCGAATACAACGATAACATTGTCGCTTTCTGGGTTCCCGGGGCCCTTCCGGAGAAAGATCCGGTCACCTTTTCCTATGCCATGGAATGGCACCAGACGGCAGACAGCCGCCACGGGGGCGGAAAAGTGCTGAGCAGCCGCACCGCATATGATGAGGAAAACAATATCCGCACCTTTCTGATCGATTTTGCCGGTGGAAAACTGGATGCACTCTCACCGGAAGCCTATCCCGGTGCCGTGGTATCCGTGGGTGAAAATGCCCGTCTGGTGGAACAGCAGGTACAGCGGAACCCGGAAAACGGCGGATGGCGGCTGGTCTTCAAAATCGAAACAGATGAAGGAAATCCCATTGAAAAGGTGATCCCATCCAAAATGCCCCGCGTTCATCTGCGTGCTTTTCTGCGGCAGGAACAGGATATTCTGACAGAGACCTGGGATTATGTGTTCCATCCCTGATGCGATTCCGATTCACGAAAAGAAGATTCACTGATGAAAAACAAGACTGAGATTCCCATTTATCCCCGCTTTCTTCCGGTTTCCGGTGAAAATGCCGTTCAGGAAGACCGGCAATGGCAAATGGCCCGGGACCGGGTGCTGGCCTATCTGAATGCGCTGGACTTTTCTGCCGTGGAGGCGCTGGAGTTGTGCGTTTCCGTGATGGACAGGGCCCGCACGGAGAGAGAACACAATGGAAAGGGGGAACCGGTTGCAGCATCCATGCAGATCCTCCGCCGCATGTTACAGGAGAACATGGTCGCTTCCGATCTCGGCACTGCTCTGGAGAACGGAGGGCTGCCGGTTGTTCCGCCGGTTCCGGAACTGAATCGTGCCAGCATGATTTCCGAACATCCTTTTCCCTCTCTGTTTTCCGGCATGTTCCCTTTCCGGAAGAAAGCAAACCGGACCCTGCAGGGGTTCTCCTGTCTGCTGATGATGATCCTTCTGGCGTTTGGCTACTTTATCCTATAGGGCAGGCTACAAGATGAAACATACAACAGATGATTTCCCTCAATGGCCCCGTGTGGCCCGCAGACGCCGGCTGATTCTGCTGGTTCTGATTTTACTTCCCACAATCGCCGCCACCGGCTATATGGCACAGGTCCTTCCGCACCGGGGAACCACACCGATGGAACTGGCGGTAGTCCTCATTTTTGCCCTGCTGTACGGCTGGATTTCCATCGGGTTCTGGACCGCCATGGCCGGATGCCTGATCCGGATCACCGGACGCGAACCATACCGCATTTCGCGCATCGTCGGACCGGAGGATGCGGACATTCCGGAAGATGCCCGTACCGCCATCATTATGCCGATTTACAACGAAGATGTGCAGCGGGTCTTTGCCGGTATCGCCAGCATCCACGAATCCCTGGCCCGTACCGGGCAAGGCGGCCGGTTCGACTTTTATATCCTGAGCGATCCCGGTGATCCGGACATCTGGGTGCAGGAAGAGATGGCATGGGCGCAGATTCAGCGCCGGATCAAGGACAGCCCCTGCCGGATATACTACCGGCAGCGGCGCAGCAACACCAAACGCAAGAGCGGCAACGTCGCCGATTTCTGCCGCCGCTGGGGCCGGAACTACCGCTATATGGTCGTCCTGGACGCGGACAGTATCATGACTGGTAACACCCTGGTGCAGATGATCCGGATCATGGAAAAACGTCCCCGGATCGGAATTCTGCAGACGCCGCCCAAAGCGGTCAGCCGGGACAGCCTGATTGCACGGATTCAGCAGTTCGCCAACCATGTCTACGGCCCCATGTTCGCCGCCGGACTCAATTACTGGCAGCTGGGTGATTCCCAGTTCTGGGGGCACAATGCCGCCATCCGGATTGAACCGTTCATGAAACACTGCGCCCTGCCGCGTCTTTCCGGCAGACCGCCTCTGGGCGGCGATATTCTGAGTCATGATTTTGTAGAATCCGCCCTGATGCGGAAGGCGGGGTATGAGGTCTGGCTGGCCTGCGATCTGGAAGGAAGCTACGAAGAAATGCCGCCCACCCTTCTGGATGAGCTGAAACGGGACCGCCGGTGGTGTCAGGGAAACATGCAGCACATGCGTCTTCTGTTCACCAGAGGGCTTTACGGCGCTCACCGTGTCCTTTTCCTGAGCGGCATCATGTCTTATGTTTCCGCCCTGCTCTGGTTTCTGTTCCTGGCCGCGAGTACTGTCATGGCCGTTCTGCAGGAGATCCGGGAACCGGACTATTTTCCGACAGGTCACAGCCTGTTTCCGGACTGGCCGGTGTGGGAAACGCAGTGGGCGTTCGTCCTGATGATTTCCACCACGATCATTCTTTTTCTGCCCAAGATATGCAGCATTCTGTATGTCGCCTTTCAGCAGGGGAAATCCCGGCCGTTCGGCGGATGGGCAGGCCTGCTGTTCAGTTTTATCACAGAAGTGCTGGTCTCCACGCTTCTTGCGCCGACCCGCATGCTGTTCCATGCGAAGTTTGTGTTCATGACCCTTCTGGGCCGGCAGATTTCATGGGAAGCCCAGCAGCGGGATGCCGAAGGCACCAGCTGGCGGGAAGCGCTGCGCTTTCACTGGACCGGGACTGTCTTCGGGCTCTTCTGGGGACTGGTGGTGTTTCTCGTCAACCGGTCTTTCTTCTGGTGGCTTTCGCCCATTCTCATCTCTCTTGTTCTGGCGATTCCACTGGGGGTATGGCTTGGTTCAAGGCAGACCGGACAATGGTTCCGCCGCATGGGTCTGTTTCTGATTCCCGAAGAGAAGTCCCCGCCGCCGGAACTGACCGCCCTGGCTGCGTCCTCTGATCAGTCCAGGGAGCCGGCTGATTTTACCCGTGCCGTTGTCGATCCTGTCCTGTATTCACTGCATCTGAGTTTTTTTCAGAAATGGCGGACGCCGTCTTCTGCCGTCGCAGAACGGCTGCGGGGTATCTGCGAAAAAGCCCTTTCTCTGGGTCCCCTTAGTCTGGATGACAGGGAAAAGAAGGCGGTCCTGTCTGATCCCGCGAGTATGGCGTTTCTGCATGAAAAGGTATGGCAGCTCCCGGATGACTCCCTGGTTCACCAGTGGGGAATTCCGGTATGCCTGCCGCCTGCTGTACCATAGGTTTTTTTCGGAATGGGAGGAAGGTATCGGGTCCGTTGATCTAGTTCAGCGGACCCGATGGAGGTCCGTTTACAGTTTCAGATTTTTCAACACGGCAAAGGGGCTGTCCACTGTCTCTGTTTCACAGTCGCAGGTTTCCTGATTCAGGTCCGCACCGCATTTCACACACAGCCCTTTACATTCCTCGTCACAAAGCGGCCACGGCGGCAGGGCCATCACCACCTGTTCCTGGATCGCTTCACGGAAATCGATTTCATCCCCTTCAAACGGTACCATCTCAATCACATCGGCACTGATTTCAATTCCGTCTTCGGTGGCCGACCTGTCCATATCCGGCATATGCGGCGCATAGTAGAGGCGGAACCGCTTCCGGGCCGGTGTATCAAAGGGATGGAGACAGCGTCTGCAGCCGATCTTCACCCGTGTTTCCACCCTGCCTTTTACTTCAACCGTCTCCCGGATCCGGCTGATGTCGAGTTCGATCTTCACGGGGTCTGTAAATTCACATGTCCCCGCCTGCTGTATCTCCGCAAGAACGGGAAACTGTTCCGGACGTTCAGTCAGATCCAGAGAGAGCCCTTCTTCCGGGATATTTCCAAATAGAATTTTCAATTGAAACCTCCTGAGACGTGAGAAATTACAGGTCACGAGAGCGTATCCGGTGATCCTGCACTCATAAAATGGGGATGCGGGCGGAAGATGTCAAAGGAAGAAATATGGGGAAATATCACTCTGGATGGCAGTCCGGCCCCGGCGGCGTCTGGAAGGGAAATTCCTGCGTCACCGGGGAAACGGAAAGTAAAGCGGGGAGTAAAAACCGGCTACCGCCTGCTCTCCTCAAGTGATTCAATCTGGCGAATCAGGGATTCGGGAAGCGGTGACTTGGCATTCTCCCTGTAATTGAACGAAACCACCACACCAGCGCCATCGGCGGCGGCTTTCTGATGGCGGTGGCTGACGACGATGTATGCCATTGTGAACCGGTCTGTTTCGATATCCGTCACCCGCGCCCCCACCGAAACGGTATCCGGAAAGGTCAGGGGCAGCCGGTAGCGGCAGCGGGTCGAGGCCAGAATCGGTCCCACGCCGGTTTCAGCCATCATATCGGTATAGCCGAGCCGTTCAAAGTAGGCGATCCGGGCGCTTTCAAAGTACCGGAAGTAGATAATGTTGTTCACATGGCCGAAGGCATCCATTTCGCCCCAGGCCACCGTGACGGGGATCACCACCGGATACGGCTTCAGTAACTCATCCATTCTGCTGTTGCTCTCCTTTCCAGTTGACTCCATCTGAATTTACTGCTATTTAAGATAATTATGAACCTGTATGAATTCATTCCGCCGGAGCAGATTTTTCTGGATGCCGCCCTTGGCGACAAGGATGACGTTCTGCGGTTTACCGCCCAGAAACTGGCGGAACTGGGCATCGTCAAAAGCCAGGAAGGCGTCTACAGGGCGCTCCGGCAAAGGGAAGACATGATGAGTACCGGCATCGGCGACGGCATCGGCATTCCGCACGCCCTGACACCGGAGGTGGAACATGTGGCCATCCTCCTGATCCGCCCGGAAAAGCCGGTTCCCTTTGACGCCCTCGACCGGCAGCCTGTCTGTCTGGTGATTCCCCTGATCGTTCCGGAAAATGAAACGACCCTTC
>JBEPXL010000161.1:0-7537 GCA_041641935.1 Desulfobacteraceae bacterium
TTCTTTGCAGGTCGTGTTCCAGCGCGGATAAATATCCCCTTCGGTATCGGTCAGATTCCTGTAGTATTTGATCTTCCTGTTCCTGGACTGCGCCATGCAGTTGTTCAGGCAGTCGGGAGGCGGCAGTGGTTCGAGTCTTTTCATGGAACAAGCCCCTTCAGTGAATCCAGCGATCTGCGGCGGGGATCGCCTTCGGGCAGGCTGGGAAGAATATCCTCGTACAGGTTGTCTATTTCCTCTTTCAGCAGATCATCCTGACGGATGGTGTACGCTTTGACCAGTTCGCTGAACCGTTTCAACTGATCCGCCAGATCGGGCTTCCGGCTCGCCGCCCGTCCAAATGTTGCCGGCGCATGATCCAGATCGACATGAAATCCCTGTTCAAAAACGTCCACCAGATACCATTCTGCGGGATTTCCAAGTCGTTTTGCGGTGACATCGTTCTCTTTGCGGACCAGCTCATAGGCTTCCCCCGGACCGGTGGAGGAGACGACCACCGGGGAATGGGTGGCGATGTAGAAGATAGTCTTCGGAAAGAACCCTTTCAGGATCGGAATAATCCGGTTCTGCCATCTGGGGTGCAGGTGGGACTCGATTTCATCGATAAACACAATCCCTTCGACCGTCCGGAGACTGATCTCACCGCTCAGCCCTGTCCAGCCGCCATATCCGGCGATGATCTCCTGAAAGATTTTGATGATGGAGATAAAACCCGTCGACAGTTTATCCAGCGGTATGTCATGAAAATAGAGTTTTCCTTCGCTGAACAGGATATTCGGACGAATATTTCCGTTATCCCTGATCAGCAGATTTTTCAGCCCCGGTTCCAGCCGCTGCATCAGTTCCAGAACGGCGATGACTTCAAACACCCTGTTCTGATGCTGCGGCACATAGGCGGGATTGATGATCAGCCTTGAGTTGAACCAGTCCGCGACAGCCGTATCGGTAATGGCGTCTCCGGTCATATAGCGGAAACTCCGGGTAAACGCTTCAAGGAAACGGTCACTGGCATTTCCCAGAATCCGGACATTATTTGTATCGAGATTCCGGGTAAAGCCCCTTTCCTTTGCGCCGATGAATACAAGCGGCTGGTCGATCAATCCGAAGAGAGGCCACAGATACATGTTTCCGCCGGTCCTTGTATTTATTTTCTCCTCAAACTCCTGTTCATCCTTTTCTGACAGCGGAACTGTATCCCTTTCAACGATTTCCTGCAAAGTGATGGAACCGGAAAAATCATTTTTCTTCTTTATTTCGAAATCATTCGCCTGAACCGCTGCCGGAAGCGAAAAACGGAACGCTTTTATGGATTCAAAAATGTCTCTGTTTTTGTAGCGTTCAAAATAATCTTTACTATATCTGTCAGCGAACCGCTCCTGATAATCCCTGAACATCGCATGGTAAAACAGAAACGTCTTCGCGATATTTTCCAGCAGATTGGTCTTTCCGGAACCGTTTTCACCGATAAAGCAGTAGACGGATTTCTCTTTATCCAGCTGGATATCGAAACTGAGTCCTGCATCGGTCTTCTCTGCCTGATAATGGTATATCATTTTGCTTCACCTGCCGTTTCAAGGGCGGAGGGGAAAAGACTGCCGCCATGAGGTCTGTTTTCTGCTTCAGGGAAAATAAGATATTCTTCCCCGATTGTAAACCTCTCCGGTGATCCCGGCGGCTGGAATAACAGTTGATTTCATCCTGTATTCATAGTAGAAAACACAGCATATTCCAACCATGAATCGAACCCGTCTGAAGATGATTGAACTGATAACGCTTTTCTCAAACTGACAGAAGGACGCCATGAAACGTTTTCAAAGACTCAGTATCCTGTTTCTGATTATGCTCTCCCTCTGCCTCTGCGTGACCGGATGCAGCGACGACGATGATGACGATGACGACGATGAATGCGCCTGCGTACAGCCGCCCGAAATGGAAGAAAATGGTCTTGCTCTCCTTTTTGAACGCCAGCAGGTAAGGCGTCCCGCCAATGTGGGGGTCCTGTTCAAGGTGGAAACCGCAGCCGGTGAACCGGTTTCGAATCTGGATGCTTCTGATTTCCGGATCTACGAGGACGGCAGCCTCATTTCCCGCTTTGAAAGTCAGCAGGACATCCTTCCCAAGCCCGGTGCGTTTACCTACCACGTCCTCCTGCTGCTGGACCTGAGCGGCAGTGTGCTGGGCAGCGAAAATCTTGAGAACCTCAAAACCGCCGCCAGCCGGTTTGTGCGGGCGCTGATGCCGTCGCCGACGAGTAATGAATTCGGCACGATCCAGATGGCGATCCGCTGGTTTGACGGCGCATCCGAACTGCATCCACTGGTTTCCTTCACCGCTGAGGAGGAGGAACTGCTGGCCGGGGTCGACAGCATCCGTGAGGACATGAGCAGTGATCCCTCCACCAACCTGTACGGCGCTGTCATCCAGGGCGTCCGGGCCATGGATGCCATTGTCGATGATGACCGGGATTCCGTTTCCGTCGGGGCGGTGGTGCTGTTCACGGACGGCAAGGACCAGGCGGCCCGGCGGACCCGCGAAGAGGCGGTACAGACGGTGACGGAGGCCAGTGAAGAGGTATCGGTCTACACCATCGGGCTCGGCGGTGAAATCGATTTGAATGTGCTGGACGAGCTGGGCCAGGACGGCTTTATCTTCGCCAATGATATCGAGGAACTGGTTTCCCTGTTCGAGTCTGTGGCGGATACCATCACCAGCGAGGTCAACAGCCATTACCTTCTGGAATACTGCTCCCCCAAACGGAGGGGCGACCATGACCTGACCATCGAGGCCGATACCGGCGTGTCGAGCGGCGCACTGACAACCTGTTTCTGCGCCAGCGGATTCGAGGGCGGGTGCGTGATTTCCGACGAACGGTAAACCATAATCGTGTTCAACCGTATGTGCAGACCTCCAGAAACAGTTTGTCGCCGGGCAGAGAGGAAGGCGTATCTGCCGTCCTTCGATGACAGGGCCGTGACAGACGTTTTCCGGATGTCTGTCACCATCATTCGGGAGAAAATCTCATGATCGTACTGATAGGGTCGGAAAAGGGCGGAACCGGAAAGACCACCATCGCCACCAACCTGGCCGCCATGCGGGCCCGGGAAGGATCGGATGTGATGCTGCTCGACACCGACATCCAGGGGTCGGCCACCTTCTGGACCCGGACCCGCGACGATGGAAAGATTGAACCGTCCGTTTTCTGCACCCAGAAATTCGGCAGGGTGGACGGCGAGGTGACCAAGCTCTCCGCCAAGTTCGATGACATCATTATCGACAGCGGCGGACGGGATTCCGAGGAAATCCGCAGCAGTATGCTGGTGGCCGACCGGGTTTACATCCCCGTTTCCGCCAGCCAGTTCGATCTCTGGTCCCTTACTCCCATGGCCGCCATGGTCAGCAAGGCCGCCATCCTGAACCCGGATATGAAAGCCTTTATCCTTGTCAACCGTGCCTCCACCAACCCCTCGGTAACCGAGGTGGCGGAGGCGCAGGAAGCTCTGGGCGGTCTGGAAGGCCTGTCACTCTCCCCGGTACTGATCCGGGAGCGGATCACCTTCCGGAAGGCCGCCCGGGACGGCCTGGGTGTGACGGAAATCAGCCCGAAGGATCCCAAGGCCATTGCGGAAATCACCGCACTCTATGAGGAGATTTATCATGTCTGAAAAGGACAAATCCGGTATGAGCATGACGCCGCCGTCCATGAATCCTGATGACATTGTCAAGGCCCGGGAAGAATTCCTCGCCGAAGCCCGGAGCCGGAATGTGACCGGAGAAAAGACCAAACCGGAAGAACTGATCCCGTCCGGACCGGCGGAAACGGAACCGGCATCCCCGTTTCCCGATGCCGGTTTTATGACACCGGCCGCCTTCCTGCAGATGTTTTTTCCTCAGGACATGGTCCGTCCCTTTGAGCGGTGGATGGAAACCATGTACCAGTGGATGACCCGCTTCTATCCCGGCGCGGAACTCTGGCTGCCGAAAAAGATGCCCCGTTTTCCGTCCCCCCCGCTGTCCGGTTCCGGCGATGTGGTCCGTGAAATGGTCACCGGCATGAAAACGCCGGACATCCGCAAGGAAGAACAGGCCGTACGGGAAGTCGCCAGCTACGGAACCCAGCTTGCCGCCATCCTGGACACGCTGGCGCTTGTGGTGAACGAATGGGATATCGCCGACCTCGAACAGAAACAGCAGCGCGGCGAACCGCTTTCGGACCAGGACCGGGCAAAACTCCGCGCTGTCCGGCGGTTCCGGGAACTGAAACGGCGGATTGACACACTGGGGTAAAATTCTGCCGCTGTTCCTGACATGGCTCCTGAAGTTTTTCGCAGAGCGGGGGCGCTTCTGCCTGCCGACGCTTTCTTTCCAACCGTCACGCCATCACATTTTTTGATTCTGTGTCATGACAGCCGGCATTTTTCTGCTGCTGTGGTCTTTTCCGCTGATTCTTTTCTTCCGGAATGGTCATTGTAAACAAAGAGACAGAATATGAGAAAAGACCCTCACATCCGCGGGGCCCTGCTCTGGAGCATGGTCCTGATTTCCTTCCTTTCGGTGGGGTTCATGGGGTATTTCTGGATCTCCTATGAATACCACCGCTTCCATGAAGAAACCCGCCGCCTGAAAGAAGACGATCTTTCCCGCCGGAAAGAATCGATCCGGCAGGAAGTCGAACGGGTCATCGCCTATGTCCAGTACAGGCGGGATACCACCGAAACCAGGCTGAAGGCGTCTATCCGGGAACGGGTCGCCGAAGCGGTCGCCCTGGCGGAAAATCTTTATGATGCGCTGCAGGGAAGTCATGACGAGGCCGAGATCCGGGTGTTGATCCGGGAGGCGCTGCGGCGTATCCAGTTCAACGAGGGGCGGGGGTACTACTTTGTCTATGACATGACCGGCAGGAATATTCTGCTGCCGTTCTCTCCGGAACTGGAGGGGGAGAATCTCTGGAATCTGCAGGACAGCCGGGGGCTTTACACCATCCGCCGGTTTGTGCGGATGCTGGAGAAAGACGGGGAAGGATTTCTGCGATGGCACTGGTACAAGCCCGGTGAAGAGGCGGAAATGTCCGAGAAGATCGGGTACGCCCGGTATGTGGAGCGGCTGGGGTGGTGGATCGGAACCGGTGAATATATCGAGGACTTTGAAAAGGATATTCAGGCGGAGACCCTGGAATGGATCAACAAAATCCGGTTTGGAAAAGACGGCTATATTTTTGTAACCGATTTTGAAGGATTGTCCCTGGCCCACTACAAGCCGGAAAATGTCGGCATCAACCGCTGGGATCTGGCGGATGCCGACGGCGTCAAAGTATACCAGGAACTGATCCGGATCTCCCAGCAGGAAAATGGCGGGTTTCTGGGCTACATCGGAACGATCCGCCCGTCGACGGGAAAACCCGCCCCCAAGATCGGCTATGCCCGCAGTGTGCCCGACTGGGAATGGATGATCGGCGCCGGCATCTATGTCGATGACATTGAGGCCATGCTGGCCGGAAAACGGCAGGAGCTGCGGGCGGAAGTCCTCCGCCACATTTACCGGATCGCTTTCCTGCTGGCGGGACTCCTGCTGGGGATCCTGCTCTTTGCCCGGTTCCTGTCGGGAAAGATCATGAAGAACTTCGCCTCCTTTTCCGATTTTTTTTCCCGGGCCGCCCGTTCCGCCATCCGGATCGATGCCGGCAGTCTCTACTTTGCCGAGTTCCGGCAGCTCGCCCATGCGGCCAATCAGATGATCGACGAACGTAACCGGGTGCAGCAGGCCCTGATCGAGAAGGAAGAACGGCTCAACCGGGCCCGGAAGATGGAGGCCCTGGGGCTTCTGGCGGGCGGGGTGGCCCACGATCTCAACAATGTACTGGCGGGAACCGTCAGCTATCCGGACCTGATTCTGATGGACCTGCCTGCGGAGAGTCCGCTCCGGAAGCCGCTGATGACCATCCGTGAATCGGGCATCAAGGCGGCCGCCATTGTCGAAGATCTGCTGACCCTCGCCCGCCGGGGCGTCACCACCCGTCAGGTGGTCCATCTCAATGACATGATCCGGGAGTATATGGCCTCTCCCGAGTATGCCAAACTGCTCTCCTTCCACACCGGGGTACGGGTGGAGACCGATCTTGATGAAGATCTGCTCCACATCAAGGGCTCGCCGGTCCATCTGAAGAAGACCGTCATGAATCTCGTCTCCAACGCCGCCGAAGCCCAGCCCGCAGGCGGTCTCATCCGCATCACCACGGAGAACCGCTATGTGGACCAGTCCATCGGCGCATACGAAACCATACGGGAAGGCGAGTTTGTGCTGCTGAAAATCAGCGACCGGGGCAGCGGGATTTCCGCTCAGGATCTCAGGCGGATATTCGAACCCTTCTACACCAAAAAAGTGATGGGCAGAAGCGGGACCGGCCTCGGCATGGCGGTGGTCTGGGGAACGATTCAGGACCATGACGGCTATATCAATGTGGAAAGCGTGGAAGGCGGGGGAACCATCTTTGAACTTTATTTTCCGGTGACCCGGGAAGCGCCGGAAAACAGGGAAATCATTTCCCGGGACCAGTATACCGGCGCCGGGCAGTCCATTCTGGTGGTGGATGATGTGGATACCCAGCGGGAACTGGCCCGGTCCATGCTGGAGCGGCTGGGATACCGTGTCCGCACCGTGTCCGGAGGAGAGGCGGCGGTCGCCTTTCTTCAGAAAACGCCGGTCGATCTGATCATTCTGGACATGATCATGGATCCCGGTATCGACGGCCTGGAAACCTACCGGCGGATTCTTTCCGTCCGGCCGGGACAGCGGGCGGTGATCGCCAGCGGGTATGCGGAAACCGGACGGGTCCGCGAGGCGCTCCGGCTGGGGGCGGGACCGTACCTGAAAAAGCCCTACACCATTGAACAGCTCGGGATTGCGGTCCGGACGGCCTTTTCTGCGGTATGTGAAGCGGAACTTGCGGCGGGAAGTGTGGAAAACTGAGACGTCCTGACCGTCTCCCCCTGCATATAAAATCGTGTCCGGGTTGATTTTTCCGGCATCAGGACGTATATTCCGCGCAACCTGTAACCGATACAATCCGTGAAATGACATCCATGAAAGAAGATAACCGATATCAGAAGAACTATCCGATCACCTGGGACCAGCTCCACCGGGACGCCAGAGCCCTGGCCTGGCGACTGGTGGACAAAGGCCCCTGGAAAGGCATCATCGCCATCACCCGCGGCGGACTGGTTCCGGCGGCCATTATCGCCAGGGAACTGGATATCCATCTCATCGATACCGTCTGTGTTTCCAGCTATACCTGGCAGCAGCAGGGGGAGATCAACGTGATCAAAGCGGTGGAAAGCGCAGGCGAAGGCTGGCTCCTCATCGACGATCTGGTGGATACCGGCAAGACCGCCCGGGTTGTCCGGGAGATGATTCCCGGCGCCCATTTTGCTACCGTGTATGCCAAACCCGAGGGGCGGCCCCTGGTCGATACCTTCATTACCGAAGTGAGTCAGGACACCTGGATTCTCTTTCCGTGGGATACCGAAAACCAGTTTGTCCAGCC
>JBEPXL010000162.1:0-7012 GCA_041641935.1 Desulfobacteraceae bacterium
CGACAGGTGGGTTAAATTGTCATCCACCACCAGAACCCGTATACCGGCGACATTGAAGTCGGACAGGAGGTCGAACATATCCTCCGCATTCGGGTCCAGATTGAAGGTCGCGGTAAAATGGAACACGCTGCCCTCACCGGGTCTGCTCTCCAGCCAGATTTTTCCGCCCATCATCGCCACCAGCTGGCTGGAGATGGCAAGGCCCAGGCCGGTTCCCCCGAACCGGCGGGCGGTGGTTCCATCGGCCTGTTCAAAGGCGTTGAAAATATTCTTCTGCTTTTCCGGCGGAATTCCGATCCCCGTATCCCGTACCGAGAAATGGAGGCAGGGCCCGGCTGCCTCCTGCTCACACCGTTCAACGGTTACAATGATTTCTCCGGAATCGGTAAACTTGACCGCGTTGCCCACCAGGTTGAGAATGATCTGCCGGAATCGGGTGGAATCGCCGATGAGCCGGTCCGGAATATCCGGCAGCACCCGGTAGGCCAGTTCCAGTCCCTTGTCATCGGCCCGGGCAGCCATGATCCGGAGGCTGTCTCCCAGAAAATCCCGCAGATCAAAGGCCGTATGCTCCAGTTCGAGCTTTCCGGCCTCGATCTTTGAAAAATCGAGAATATCATTGATGACCGACAGAAGGGCATAGGCGGCGGAGAGAACCACGTCCAGATCCTCCCGCTGATCCGGGTTCAGGTCGGTGTCCAGCACCAGTTCGATCAGCCCGATGATGGAATTGAGCGGGGTCCGGATTTCATGGCTCATGTTGGCCAGAAATTCACTCTTGGCCCGGCTGGCGACTTCCGCCGCCATCTTTTCCTGGCGGAGGGCCTCTTCCTTCTTCCGCTGGGTAATATCCCGCAGGAGACCGCGAAAGCCGAGGGCGTTTCCGTCCGGAGAGCGGATCAGGGAAACAGAGGATTCTACCGGAGAGCGTTCACTGTCTTTGCGGATCAGCACGGCTTCAAAGGTTCTGACCGGTGCGCCGGTATCATACACCGTCCGGAACAGGGAAAAGATGGTCTCTGCCGTTTCCGCATCCATCAGGTTCCGCGCATTGAACGCCGCCAGTTCCCGCGCCGTATATCCGGTGATCCGGCACATGGAATCATTGAAGAACGTAAAATTTCCCTCCAGATCGATTTCATAGTACCCTTCATGGATCGCTTCGATAATGGAGCGGTGCTTTTCTTCGCTTTCCCGCAGCGCCTCTTCGGTCTGACGGCGCTGGTCCATGATATACTGGGCATGGGAGCCGAAAATGAGAAACAGACAGACGACGACCAGCCGCATATAGAGCTGGCTGGTTTCGGGATGGGCGATCTGATCGAGGAGGCTGGAATTCCGGATCAGAAAGAAATCCAGAACAGAAGCAAGAAGCCAGGAGAGAGCGGCAAGGGCGAAACCGGCCAGTACCATCCGGTTGGAGATGTGCAAGCGTCTTCGCAAAATTCAGCCGATCCTTTCTTCCAGTGATATTTCGGGAGCGCGCTGCACCAGAATCGATACTTAGGCCATGTGCCTGCGTGTCAGCAATCTGGCCCCCGGTTTCTGCTGTTCCTCCCGTTCGTTCTTTCCGGCAGGGGCGGGTCAGGGGAAATATAGATTATGGGATCTGATACCGGCAGAAAGAACAGTCCTCTGGTTTCAACAGGGGTAGGGGGAAGTTGAAGCCAGTGTCCATTATCTGATTCTGCGTGAATGGTATCAGATCCCATAAGTCCGGGAATATACCATATCCCCGCGCCCCCTGTCCTGCCAAATGAATGCGGGTAAAATGCCCGGAAAAAACGGGTATTCATGATCCGTCTTTTCTTTTCATCTGGCATCTTATCACGACCTCCGGTGAAAGAAAAACAAGAAAATGAGTAATCGTAAAATTCCCTGACAATCCATCCGCGAAGAAAAGCAGCAGATACCGCAGGAACCGTCTCCGGCATCTTCCTGGCCTGGTAAATATCCGGAAAGATTTTGCGAAACGCGCCGGTCTGTATTATGATAGGGAGATAACCAAAACGGGAGGAAACACTGTATGACATTTAAAGATGATGTCGCGGATGCCCTGTCCGATGAAGTTCTGACCGAGATGGCGGAAAGCTTTTTCGGGGAACGGATTCATCTGGATAATCTGCTTGCGCTTCTGGAAGAATATGTGGAAACCCTGCACAGAAAAGCGGCACACATCGAGGATCATGCCCGGTTTCTGAACAGGCTGCTTCTGGAGGAGAAGCACATGGCGCACTTCTATGAAGCCATCGGTATGGCCACAATTCCCTTTCCGAAAGATGCGGCGTTTTCTGAAGAGCGGCTTCCCGAACGTGTTCCGCGGGCGCTGACAGCCCGGGGCGAATACCTGAAACTGGTGAGCCGGGCCTATGAGACACTGCAGAAATCCGTTGAAGACTATATGAACGGAAACCAGAATACGGGGGAATCCCGTCGCACCGAAGATGAGGATGCCTATTACAGTCTGGTCCGGAGCATGGTTGCGCTGATCAATGCCGAGATCCGGAAAGTCAACAAAAACCGGTCACCGGGGGATGTTCTCCAGAGCGCCCACCGGTTCCGGTCCAATGACACCGACAAGGCGATCATCACCGGCGGCGATTCCTTTTACGGGGACAGCAGCAGTTTCAGCCGGAGTCTCTATTATGATCCTGTTGACTTCGATACCCTGAAGCTGCGCCGGTTTCCTGTTCCGCCCCCCCATTCCCGGGTCAACAGCAGGATTGAGAATTTCTGTACACGCCTCTATTACCGCAATGAGGGTAAGGTGAAATCCCTGATCGACCGGCTCAAGGCCGAGATCCGGTCCCGGTCCTGACGCCGGAGGAATGTTTCCCGTCCCGGCGCAGTGCCTGCCGTCTACCGGACCGGCATCGACAGAATCCGGTCCATGAGTACCCGTTCCCGGTAGGCGCGGAGGAGTTCATCCTTTTTCAGAATGCCGATCACTTTACCGGGCTCCCGGGGGGTAATGACCGGCAGAAAGGATATGTCATGATCCTCAAACCGGGCCAGGGCTGTTTCCAGATTGTCCCGTTCCGACAGGGTGACCACATCCCGTGTCATCAGATCCGCGGTGACGACCAGATGACGCAGGACATCGATGCGGCCCAGGACATTTTTGACATCCTCCAGGGAGAGGACACCGGCCAGTTTCTCCTCACTGTCCAGAACGACAAAATGAGGAAAGGGCGCGGTGAGGATCCGTTCCACGATTGTCTCCAGCGGTGCGCCGGCCGGCAGTGATTCAAACTCCCTGTCCATGAAATCCCGTGCATACAGATTCCGCAGAATCCCCACGTCATGCCCCCGGACAATACTGACCCCCTGCTTCAGCAGCCGCATTTCATAGGCGGAGTAGCCGAAAAAAAGGCGGACCACGACGATGCTGGCGATGCAGGTGACCATCAGCGGCAGAATCACCTGCTCGTCATAGGTCAGTTCAAAGATGGTCAGAATGGCGGTGATCGGCGCCAGTGTGGTGCCGGCCACCACCGCACCCATTCCGGCCAGGGCGTAATGGGCCGGCATAAGGTCCATCCCCGGGATGATCCGGTTCAGACCGAGGCTGAGCGCCGTGCCCAGGGTCGCGCCGAGGACCAGGGACGGTGCGAAGATGCCGCCGCTCATGCCCGAGCCGATACACAGGGAGGTGGCCGCCATTTTGGCGATGATCAGAAAAAAGGTGGCTTCCAGCAGCAGGGTTCCGTTCAGGGCCGCGTTGATGGATTCATAGCCGACACCCAGCGCGTAGGGCATCCGCAGGGCCATCAGCCCCAGCAGCAGACCGCCGATTCCCGGTTTGCTCCATTCCGGCACGGGAAGACGGAAAAAAAGACTGTCGGTTACACTGATCATACGGATAAACAGAATAGCGACCATCCCCCCGGCAATCCCCAAAAGCAGATAGATCAGCAGTTCCCAGTGGTGGACCAGCGCAAACGGGGGCGGCTGGAATGCCGGGAAATTCCCCAGAAACAGACGCGAAACCACCGAGCCGACCACAGCGGCAATGACAATGTGGCTGATGTAGCTCAGATCCAGGTCCATGAGAATGACTTCGATGGCAAAAAGGGTTCCGGCAATGGGGGCGTTGAACGTGGCGGCGATGCCGGCCGCGGCCCCGGCCGCCAGACAGGTCCGCCGCAGTTCCGGACGAAGCCCCAGGATCTGGGCCGCCGATGAACCGACCGATGCACCGATCTGCACAATGGGACCTTCCCGCCCCACGGATGCCCCCGCTCCGATCAGAAGGCTTGTCACCAGCGCCTTGAAAAAGGTCACCCGGTGGCGGATGGTGCTCTCCCGTGTGGTGACCGAGAGGATCACCTCCGGCACCCCCGGCCCCCGTGCTTCGGGAACAAGGTAGACAATAAAAAAACCGGCGAGTGTCCCGCATGCACAGGGAATCAGCAGTTTCATCCACCAGTCCGCGGCGATGAGCAGGTCCATGAATCCAATGCCGGCGCCCCAGAACAGGATGTGGAACATCTCGATCAGGCTGCGGAACAGGAGTGCCCCGAACGCCGCCAGTACGCCGATCACGACGGAAAAGAGGAGCAGGGAAATGTAGGTGCGCTGTTTTGACAGCAAGATGGTTTTACCTCCGGAAAAAGCCGGTCCGCGTTTGGACCATGATTGTCACGGGGAAAAGCCTGCCGCAGGAAAAAGGGCGAATGCTGCTGTGCATGATGTTTCCGGTACCGGTGACAGACATGACCTGTAAGACGGTATAGCACGCCTGTTCCTTCGGGTAAACCGGCGCCTGCTGGTTCCGGAGCGGGTAGATTTATTTTTGTATTTTCGTTTTATTTGAAGGAAGGGCTTGAAAAAATCAGGAAAATGTATAATTTTACTTGACCAAATCACTCATATTAAATAGAGTGAGGTCTTGTGACTAAACCCTCTTCAGGAAGTAAAGCAAATGGGAATACGAGAACGGAAAGAAAGAGAACGGGAAAGACGAAGGCAGCAGATTATTGTGGCCGCCAAACGTGTTTTTTCTGAAAAAGGCTTCAACAAGGCAACCATGGAGGATATTGCGCGGGAAGCGGAACTGAGCCCGGGAACGCTGTATCTGTACTTCAAGAACAAGGATGAACTGTACGCGTCCCTGTCACTTCGCATCCTTCAATATCTAATCATCCGGCTGGAGCATGTCAATGGTAACACCGATCTGAAGCCCGAGGAAAAAGTCGATGCCCTGGCCGATGCCATGTTCGATGTGTACGAGTTTGATCCGCTCATCATCATCAATATGTTCCATCTCCAGTCCAGCGAAACCCTGCGGAACCTCTCCGAAGATCTGCTGGCGGAGATCGAATCCCTGTCCCGGAAATCCCTGGGCATCATCGCCAGCATTTTCAAGGAGGGGATCGACGAGGATATTTTTATCGAACGGCATCCCATCGCCCTGGCCGATATTTTCTGGGCCCTTTTTTCCGGTGTCGTCCTCTGGGAATCGAGCAAAAAGATCATCAACGGGAAAAAAGACTATCTGAAGGATACCCTCAAAATGGCATTCGAAATCTTTGCCAGGGGTCTCCATAAATCTCCCGGTGACGCCGCCGCCCCGCTGTCACCGCCGCCGGACAGGTCATAAGATCACGGTTGACAAACGGGCCGATTTCTGCTTCTTCTGGGCGTGCGGAGAAATATCCATGTTCTTCCAGTCCACAATAACCCCAGCAAAGGAGTGGCCCAATGAGCAAGTTCCTGTTCGTGCTGTCCAGAGGCCCCGAAGATCCGACACGGGTGGTGCGCTGTTTCCAGTTTGCCAGGATCGCCGCCGACAAGGGGCATGAGGTGAAGATGTTTCTGGTGGATGACGGCGTCTACTTTGCCAACCTGTCCCTGTCCGAGCGGATCAAGGCCCCCACCGGTGATGAACTGGTCACCTACTGGCAGTTTCTCCAGGGGAAGAATGTGCCGATCCTGGTCTGCACCCCCTGTGCCGGCGCCCGCATGATCGGCGAAGATGATCTCCCGACCAATTTCCGCATGGCCACCGGTATGGAACTGATCGATCTGGCAGCGGAGTCGAAACTCTTTACGTTCTGATCCCCGTTTTTGGTCTGTGAGGAGTGGCTGAACTGTCCACCGTCGGCCACTCCCGGTCTCTGTCCGGCCCATCTCCCACCGGCGCTTCTGGCGGTCCGGACTCAGTACTGAAATTCTCCATTCTATCCGATCCCTTCTTTCCCTGTCTGTGGCATACGCACATTTTTCCGGCAGTTTTCCGGCCGATTCTGCCTCCCATTCAGCAACACAGCGGTATGACTGGCGTAAATGGCTGTTTTGGCTGGCGGCCAGGTGGCACACAGCAGGAAAAGTCGCTTTTTCCTACTGGAGATTACCCCCGATCCCCCATTGAAACCCTTCTGTGTCTGGTCAATATTAAAGATGATTTCATAAATCAGTCTGTGTGGCAGACCGGATGATCCGCCGGGTCGGCGGGGACATTTCGAGAAGGGAACATGATGGAAGATTTTCACTACGAGCCGTTGCAATACCCTGACCCACTCAGTCCCCGGACTTCCGAAGCCCCTGCCCCGGCGGAGCGGACCGGCGGAAACGGCGGACGGAAGCGGAGGTACCGGGAAGAACCGGCGGGAACCCTGTACCGGGATATTCTGGAGCATCTTTCCTTTCCCGTCATTGCCGTGGATGGAGAACAGCGGATCATCCTCTCCAACCGAAAGGCCCGGGAACTGTCCGAAACAGACCCGATCCATGTCGGGCGAATGATTTTCGAGTGCCTGCCCGATGCTGTCAGCGGCCGGGTCGCCCTGGTGGCGCATACCAGTACCCGGCGCATCATCCCCGTCTGTGAAATCCACGGCATCGCGTATCAGATCGAGTGCATCCCCCTTGCCGGAGAATCCGGAAAAGGGGGCGCTTTTCTGATTCTGAAAGCGGAAAAGCAAAGCGATTGATCCCGCAGGCTATACCCGGTCCGGAAAGATCGTTTCAGACATTTCCCGCAGTTTGAACTTCTGCACCTTGCCGCTGG
>JBEPXL010000162.1:7022-7529 GCA_041641935.1 Desulfobacteraceae bacterium
GGGGCGTAGTCAAATCCTTTCTTCAGGATCACGAACGCGCCCACCTCCTCACCATATTTTTCACTCGGCACCCCCACCACCTGCACATCGGCGATTCCGTCCATCCGGTAGAGAAATTCCTCGATTTCACGGGGATAGATGTTTTCACCGCCACGGATGATCATATCCTTGTGGCGTCCGGTAATGGCCAGATATCCATCTTCATCCATGACGCCCAGATCCCCGGAATGGAGCCAGCCCCCATCATCGACGGCTTCGGCCGTGGCTTCGGGCATGTTGTAGTAGCCCTTCATGATATTGTAGCCCCGGCAGCAGACCTCTCCCTGCACCCCCGGCGGAACGGGTTCGCCGGTTTTGGGATTGACGACCCGGACCTCGATACCCGGCAGGGCCCGGCCCACCGATTCCACCCGGCGGCGGATGTCATCGTCGGCCCGGGTCTGGGTCATCACCGGGGATGCCTCGGTCAGGCCGTAGCAGATGGTGATCTCGCGCATGTGCATCCGG
>JBEPXL010000163.1:0-7450 GCA_041641935.1 Desulfobacteraceae bacterium
GGCGAAAAAGGCGAGAATGATGCAGATACCGCCGATCACCCCCGGAAAAATTGCCCCCGGATGGGACAGCTCGAAATAGAGGCCGGCGATGCCGATCATCATCAGGATATAGGCGATGTTGGGGTCACTGATGATTCTGAGAATCCGGTTCCGGAAATCCTCGGCCAGCAGCACCACCCTGGCGTCACGGGTATTCAGCGTCCCTTTCCCCTCGATCTCCCGGCCATCAATCTTTGTGAGCAGGTCTTCCAGGTCTTCGGCGATCAGGTCGATCACCCCCGCCTGCAGGGCCTCGTTCTCCGTCACCGAAACACTTTCCCGGACCGCTTCTTCGGCCCATTCTGGATTGCGCCCCCGGCGTTCGGCAATGGTCCGGGCATAGGCGGCCATGTCGTTGACCACCTTTTTCGACATGACGTCATCCATTTCACCGCCTCCGATTCCCACCGGGTGCGCCGCGCCGATATTGGTTCCGGGGGCCATTGCCGCAATGTCCCCGGCAAGGGTCAGCAGCACCCCGGCCGAAGCGGCACGGGCGCCCGGCGGGGCCACATACACCACCACCGGCACTTCACTGGCGAGAATATCCTGGACGATCGCCCGCATGGAATTCACCAGCCCTCCCGGCGTGTCCAGCTGGATCACCAGGCAGGCAACCCGGTCTTCGGAGGCTTTTTCGATGCTCTCCTGCAAAAATCCCGACATGCCGGGGCTGACTGCGCCGACGGCTTTGACGGTATAAACCAGCGGATCGGCGGCAGACACGGAACCGGCGCCGGTACATGCAATCCAGAGCGTCAAGACCAGCAGCAGTATCCGGACCCCGTCAGATTTCATGCCCCATCTCCCGCATGAGACGTTTCATATCCGACCAGACCAGCCGTTTTTCCACCGGATTCCGCAGCAGATAGGCCGGATGATAGGTCGGCATCACCCGGATTCCCCTGTATTCGAAAAAGCGGCCCCGGAGCCGGGAAATGGCCTGATCCGTGCCGGAAAGGTACTGTGCGGCAAATTTTCCCAGGGCGCAGATAAATTCCGGCCGGATCGCCTTCAACTGCCGGTCCAGAAACGGGGAACAGGTGGCGACTTCATCGGGTTCGGGATTCCGGTTCTTCGGCGGGCGGCATTTGATCACGTTACAGATGTAGACCTCTTCACGGGTCATGCCCATTGCCTCGATGATTTTTGTCAGCAGCTGACCGGCCGGCCCCACAAAGGGTTCCCCCCGCCGATCTTCGTCTCCTCCCGGCCCTTCTCCCACAAATACAAGCCGGGCACTGGGATTTCCTTTTCCGAAGACGATGTGGGTGCGCTGTCTGCAGAGACGGCATCGCCTGCAGTCCCCCAGGTCATTCCGGATTTCCGTCAGGGTTTCCCGCCGGGAACGGGTCTGGACCGGCTGCCCCCACCGGTTCAGAATCGTCAGCGCTTCCGGGTCACAGTCGAACCCGGTGACGCCGGATTCGGCCAGATATTCGAGGCTGTCTTTCACCTGACGGAGCATGGCCGCAAAAACAGGCTTCGGTACAGCAGGACGATCTTTCTCCTTATCGCTCATTCCACCGCTCACGGACCCGGTCGAGAAGCCGGTGGGCCACCGCAAACTTGTCCATGGAAGCCAGTTCTTCCGGTTCTCCGTCCCGGTAAATAAAGGTGACCCGGTTGGTGTCGGTCCCGAAACCGGCCCCGGGACGGCTGACGAGATTGCCGACAATCATGTCGAGGTTCTTCTCCGAAAGCTTCTTTTCCGCGTAGGTCCGCAGTTCCCGGGTTTCGGCTGCAAATCCCACCAGAAACTGGCCGGGCCGTTTTCTCTCGCCCAGCGTCCTGAGAATATCCACCGTCCGCTCCATCTGCAGCGTCAGGTCGGTCTGGCCCTTTTTGATTTTGTGGACGGACGTCTCCCGTGGCCGGTAGTCCCCCACTGCCGCCGTCTTGATGATGATGTCGGCATCCACCGCCGCATCAAAGACGGCATGGGCCATTTCATCGGCGGATACCACCGGAACCACCCGGACATTGACGGGATCGGGCAGGACGGTAGGGCCGGTGACCAGTGTCACTTCGGCGCCCCGGTATTCGGCGGCACGGGCCACGGCGTACCCCATTTTGCCCGAGGAAGGATTGCTGATGAACCGGACCGGATCGACAGGCTCCCGCGTGGGGCCGGCCGTGACCAGAATCCGTTTTCCTTCCAGATCCTTCGGCGTCAGCCGGGCATGCAGCCGGTCCAGAATGACCGGCGGGTCCGGAAGCCGTCCGGGCCCCACCGTTCCGCAGGCCAGTTCCCCGGCCCCCGGTTCCAGAACCGTCCGCCCGTCCCGGCGCAGAATGTCCAGATTCCGCTGTACCGCCGGACTCAGGTACATATTGGTATTCATGGAGGGACAGACCATCACCGGGCAGGTCACCGCCAGCAGAAAGGTGCTGAGGGCGTCATCCCCGAATCCCTGCGCCAGTTTGGCGACAAGGTTGGCGGTGGCCGGAGCGATCACCACGGCTTCGGCCGCCTGGGCCCAGTCGATGTGCTGAATGGCGGCGTCCACATCGCTGCGGCGGAAAAGGCTGGTCAGCACCGGCCGGTCCGAGAGCGCCTCGAAGGTCACTGCCCCCACAAAGTGGGCGGCATTTTCGGTCATCACCACCCGGACATCCGCACCGGCTTTGGTCATCAGCCGGAGGAGTTCCACACTCTTGTAGGCGGCAATGCCGCCGCAGACGCCGAGGACGATATGTCTGCCGCGAAGCGCGTCCGGATGGACCGGTACGGTTTCACACGCTGTCATGAAAAGCCCCTACTGCTGCAGATAGGTGGTGCCGGTTTCACTGACCATGGGAATGACCCCGATCTCCACCTGGGTATAGAAATCCCCGTCGGCAATGCTGATCACGGCAAACCGGTTCTCTTTCTGAAACAGCAGAATGGTCCGGGAAGAGGCGAAGGAGCCGATGGTCTTCCAGTTGTCCTTGGTCATGTTCTCCCGGAAAAAGGCGATCAGCGCCGTCCGGTCAATCCGTCCCCGGAACGAAAGAACCCCCGCGGAAAATCCCTGGGACTGGACAATGTAGGAGTTTTTGATATCTTCCGTCAGTTCACCGGGAACCAGTACATCACTGAATCCGTAGTAGTTGGGTGTGGTGGAAACATCGCCGGGACCGGGTCCGCCCGGGCCGGAACTCAGCCCGCTGCAGCCGGTCATCACCAGAAACATCACCATTACCGCCCCTGTCACCGTCCAAACTGTTCTGCTCCGTTTCATCCTCTGTCCTTTCTCGTTTTCTGTTGTATGGTACCGTGTACCGGAATCGCTCCGGATGTCTGCGGCAGGATTCAATCGGCGTATCCGTCAGGATGCCGCCGGTGCCAGTCCCATGCGGTCCGGATCATCGTATCCAGACCGGCGAAGCGGGGCTGCCATCCCAGTTCCTCCCGGGCCTTGCGGCTGGAACCGACCAGGATCGGCGGATCTCCTGCCCGGCGGGGCGCGATCTGCACCGGAACCGGTTTTCCGGTGACGCGTCGTGCGGTTTCGATGACCTCTTTCACCGAATACCCGTCCCCGTTTCCGAGATTGTAAACACCGCCGTCTTCTCCTTTGAAAAGCCGCTCCAGGGCAAGGAGATGGGCCTGGGCCAGGTCTTCCACATGGATGTAGTCCCGGACACAGGTGCCGTCATCCGTGTCATAGTCATCCCCGAAAATGGAAATCGATTCCCGCTGCCCCAGGGCCGTCTGCAGCACCAGGGGGATCAGGTGGGTTTCCGGTCTGTGATCCTCCCCCAGTTCCCCTTCCGGGTCGGCGCCGGCTGCGTTGAAATACCGCAGGGAAACCGACCGGATGCCGTAGGCGTTTCCGTAATCTTCGAGAATCTGCTCGACCATCAGTTTGGTGCGGCCGTAGGGATTGATGGGCTGCCGGGGATGTTCCTCGGTCATGGGAAGATGGACAGGATCACCATAGGTTGCGCAGGAGGAGGAAAAGATAAACCGCTCGACGCCGCACCGGCGCATGGCATCGAGGAGTGCGATGGGAGCAGTGACATTGTTCCGGTAATATTTGGCCGGGTCCGTAACCGATTCACCCACATAGGCAAAGGCCGCGAAGTGCATCACCCCTTCGATCCGGTGTTCCTTCAGCACCTTTTCCAGCAGCGGCGTATCCGCCACCGTTCCTTCGATCAGCGGTCCCCACTGTACCGCATCCCGATGGCCATAGATCAGATTGTCAAAAACCACCGGCGTGAAACCGTTTTTCGCGAGATACTTGCACATGTGGGAACCGATGTAACCGGCCCCGCCCACAATCAGGATATTCGATTTCATCTTTCTCCATTCTCTGCCCGGTTTTCTGTCCGTCAGTTGATCATGCGGGGTTCCGGCCGGTAACGCATCGGGCATCTTCACGTCTCCGGAAATGGATTTGCAAACCGCCTTGCGAAATGATAAGAAAAATCATATTAGAACAGGAACCGCTTTCCGGACCGGCCTGCGGGGGGAGCAGACAGCAGGCTGGCTGTGGATACAGTTTCCGCAGTCTGCGGCGTTTTTCAACCCTCTGGGATGGTAGTGAAAAACCCCGGAATTGTCAATGGTCTTGCGGCAGCGGCAATGCCCCGGACCAGAACCTGATCCCGATGCCCCAGGAGCAGAGGACCATGAATTCCACAGACCTTCTCGCGGACCAGTATCTGAACTATCTGCTGGTGGAAAAAGGACTCTCGGACCAGACGGTCAGCGCCTACAGCAGCGATCTGAGCCGGTACATGGAATTTCTGCGGGAAAAGGGGCGGGAACAGATCACCGCAGACGATACCCCGGCGCTGATGGCGCATCTGCTGGCGCTTCAGGAAGAAGGGCTGGGACCCCGGTCCCGGGCCAGACATCTGGTGACGCTCCGCGGGTTTTACCGCTTTCTGGTCCAGGAGAAGATCATCGACAGCGATCCGACCCGGCGGATCGATCTGCCCCGGATCGGGCTGAAGCTGCCCAATGTCCTGTCGGTGGAGGAAGTCGGGCGGCTGCTGGGTACGCCGGATACCGATACCCCGGCAGGAATCCGCAACGCCGCCATGCTGGAGATGCTGTATGCGGCGGGGCTCCGGGTGTCGGAACTGACTCACCTGAAACTGCCGGATGTCAATCTGGAGGCGGGGTATGTGCGGGTAATGGGCAAGGGGTCGAGCGAACGGATTGTTCCCGTCGGGCTTCATGCCCAGGAACGGGTCCGGTTCTATATCGATTCCGCCCGTCCCCGGCTTCTGAAGACCCTGTCCAGCCCCTGGCTCTTTGTCGCCCGTGCCGGCAAACCGATGACCCGGCAGGGATTCTGGAAGCTGCTGCGAAAATATGTCCGGCAGGCCGGGATCCGGAAACCGGTATCCCCCCACACCCTCCGCCATGCCTTTGCCAGTCACCTGCTGGAAGGCGGTGCCGATCTGCGGGCCATCCAGATCATGCTGGGTCATGCGGACATATCGGCGACACAGATCTATACCCATGTGGCCCGGAAACATCTGAAAGAACTCCATGACCGGTTCCATCCGCGGGGATGATCCGCCTCGTTTGCGGCTCTTCATTTCCCGGGTGAAACCGGAACCATTACAGGATCAATCATAAAAAGGATTTGCTCATGATCTATATTGGCAGTTTTTTACATACCACCAATCAGCAGGAAGCCTCGGAAGTCGAACGTCGCCACGGAGAATTTCATCTGATTGTGGAGGCCGAAAACCGGTATGCCGCCCTCGAATATTTTCGGGAACGAATTCGCCTGGCACGGGAAAAATCGACTTTTTTCGAAGGAGAATCCCGGATTTTTCTGAACCGCATGATGGCGATTGACAAGCTGCCCCATGAAAACGCGCTGCTGTTCAGCTACAAGTCGATTGCCGGTGATCCGATGATGCCCTTCATCGGCTGTCCCAATCCGTCTGAAGACGGCGACGGCTGCCGTATTATCAACTGGAATGAAAATGTACCCGAAATCGACGGAAATGACGGCAGTCTGTTTATGAAGTTCGACGCATAGACCATCCATCCAAAAGCATACGCCGCCGTCTCCGGGACGGCAGGAGGAGGAGATCATGTCCGATGAATCCTATACGGAATCTTCAGAAGAATCCTGGTCTGACAGGCTCGGAGGGGCCTTCCGGGGAATTCTGTCCGGCCTGATTCTCTTTCTGGTGGCATTTCCCCTTCTTTTCTGGAACGAAATTCATTCGGTCCGGCGGTACAGGAACCAGGAACGCGGTGAACGGGTGGTGATTCCCGTGCGTCCTGCCATACCTGATCCGGTCAATGACGGTCAGCTTGTCCATGTGACAGGTCCGGCCATGACGCCGGAACGACTGACCGATCCGGCATTCCGGGTGTCGGCGGTGGCCCTCAGCCTGCTGCGGGATGTAGAAATGTATCAGTGGCAGGAACGACAGCAGACCGAGACCGAACAACAGGAAGCCGGCGGCGGGGAAACAAAACCGGTCCCTGCCTATGAACGGGTCTGGTCCGACGAGCCGATTCCCTCCATGCAGTTCGCGCAGCCGGACGGTCACCGGAATCCGACCGCCATGCCCTATACCAGCCATAAGCTGACCGCGCGGCACATTACCGTGGGCGGGTTTGAACTGCCCCGGCATCTTGTGGATCAGATCGTGGAATATCAGCCTTTTCCCGTGACTGAAGAAGTCCTTGCCCACCTCCCCGCCTCCATCCGTGAAGATGCCCGGATCCATGAAGGCGGCATCTATATCGGTGAAAATCCGTCCACACCGGAGATCGGCGACCTGCAGGTCCGGTTCCGGATTGTACCGCCAACCACAGTGAGTATCGTCGCCCGGCAGAACGGCAATACCTTTGCAGCGTTTCCGGCTGAAAACGGAGACGACATCGAAATCCTGCAGGCTGGTTCTTTTTCCGCGGACACCATGTTTCAAAGCGAAGGGAAGACAAACCTGATCTATACGTGGATGCTGCGCGCAGGCGGTTTTCTGCTGATGTACGGCGGTCTGTTTCTGATCCTCAAGCCGCTTTCCGTGATCATGGATTTTCTGCCGCTTCTGGGGGATGTGAGGGAAATCAGCATCGCCCTGATCGCCTTTCTGATCGCCGCCGCATTCTCCTTTCTCACCATCGCCCTGTCCTGGTTTCTTGTGCGACCGCTTCTGTCCCTGGGTCTGGTTCTGGTGGCCAGTACGTTTCTGGTGGGAATCCGCCTGTTTCCCCGGCATCCTGCCGTTTGATCCACTCCTGTGGCATTTGCATGTTTCTGTGTTTACGGGTAATTTTTCACAAAGGCAGGATAATCCTACCTGCGGAATACTTCTCATTCCCCATTGCTTTACCGGCGGGTTTTCCGGAAACTGTTTTTCAGCTTTACTGGAATAGTTCTTACATTTTCTGGAGGATGCCATGCAACAGAAGCGATTTTCCCTGGGAGTAGCCGCAATC
>JBEPXL010000164.1:0-7450 GCA_041641935.1 Desulfobacteraceae bacterium
GTCCCGCATTTCCCGGATCTGCCAGGCATGGCCGAGCCAGGCCGCGATGGTGCTGTCGGTATCCGGGGCAAGTTCCGGATCTGCAAGACGCCGGTTCAGATACTCCCTTCCGCGCCGGCAGATGGCGGACAGGCAGATCAGTTGATCCAGCGCTTCGGCGTAGACATCTTCCCCCAGGGTTCCTCTGGTATTCCGGAACAGCATCGTCAGGCCGCGCAGGGCAGTCTGTGCGCCGGGGAGGTAGGAATTTCCCAGCTGTTTCGCCTGTTCTTCGATCTGCCGGGCGGTTTTCGGATTCATGACGCCCAGGCCGGACCGGATCAGATCACCGGTGAGGGTATCCAGGAGGTCGAGTCCTTCCAGCTGGGCTTTGATCTTCTTTTTGAGGGCGGATTTGTTCACTTTCCGTGGGGCCGCCGCTTTTTTCTCCCGGGTTTCGGCCCGTTTTTCCGCCTTTTTCCGCTTTTCAAGGATCGATTCGGGAATCGCTTCGGTCTGGAAGGTCTGGCCCTGGGCAAAGGCGTACATCAGGCCGAGGGTGTGCTTGCAGGGAAACTGGCGGCTGGGGCAGGAGCAGCGGAATACCGGTTTGTCGGGATCGATAAAATCCGCAGAAGTGGCATAGGCGGATTTTCCGCTGCCCGTGCATTCACCGAAAAGCAGTGTGTCGTCTTCGGATTTGCAGAGACGCTGCAGTTTCTTCTGGGAAACCAGCTTGCGGCCGTTTTTGGCGGCGTTGGCGTTGGGTGCGACCGAATCCACAAAAACGTCGTCGATCTGAATCATTTCTCCCCCTTCTGACGGTTCAATCTTTCCAGTTCCACCATTTGAGCCGTTCCGGATCATGGACGGTATGCGAGACAAAGTAGACGGCGCTCCGGAAGACATAGAGCATGCACCGGTCAACGGGGCCGCCTTTCAGCTTCTGAAGCTGCCGGTACAGGTCTTCCGGGTTCCTGCCCTTCAGTTCTTCGGGCGACCGGAACCCCATTTCCCAGAGATCAAAGGCGATTTTTTCTCCCACACCGGGAATTCTCTGAAACGCTTTCCGTATCTGTTTCTGCCGGTTCCACCGGGAATTCAGCGCTTCGATGACCTGGTCCGCTTCTTTTGCCGCAAGACAGGCCACGATCCGGGCATGAAGGTCACCGCAGGCCGCTGCCGACGGCGGAACGGACTGGTGTACCACCTGCTGCATTTCGTCATACGTCCCAGAAGGAAGGTTCAGCCGGTGGAAGAGTCGTTTTGTATAGGCATCCACAACGAAGACAGGACGGTTGAAGGCATAGCAGAGGATGGCATCCGCCGTTTCGGGTCCGATGCCCTGCCAGGAAAGAAGCCGTTCCCGGAGCCGGTCCGTCGGTTCGTTCCGCAGGGCCTGTATGCCGCCCAGGGCGATCATGCGACCGGCAATATCCCGGAGCCGTTTTGCTTTCTGATTGAAATACCGGGACGGCTGAATGGCGGTTTCGAGCCGTTCATCACAGGTGGCAAGCGCGGTCAGATTCAGAAGTCCGCTGCCGGTCAGCCGCATGATGGCCTGCTCCACATTGGTCCAGGCCGTGTTCTGGGTCAGGATGGCCCCGACAATGATTTCCACGGCTTCATCATCGGTGACCCTGCGTCCTTCATCACCGGGAAAGTAGACCGGCGGCGCGCCCCGGACCTGTGTCACCGGCCACCATCCCCGGGGGCCGTACTGTTCCAGCAGGTAATGATCGAGTTCTTTAATACGGTATCGGTGTTCAGTTGAAAATTTCATCGGCGGCATCCAGGCTGAAGTTGATTTCCCCTTTATCGTAAATCGTGATACAAATCTACTGATTTTAGCAGATTGCAAATCCGGAGCCACTGTGGTACGAAAAGAATACATTTGAAACAACTATGATCAATCTGGAGTTAGAATGGAAGACTATCTGATTCGGGTCATTACCGAAACAGGCAATATACGCGGACTGGCTGCATCCACCACGGGACTGGTGGATGAGATCTGCCGCCGTCACGGCACCTTCCCGACAGCGGCGGTCGCCCTGGGACGTGCCGTCACCGGCGGGGTATTGATGGGTGCGCTTCTGAAGACCGACCAGCGGCTGGCGCTCAAGTTTGAAGGAAACGGGCCGCTCAGAAAAATCGTCGTGGAAGCCGACAGCGACGGAACCGTCCGTGGATATGTTGCCGAACCGGAGGTGGAACTGCCGCTCCGGGACGGAAAGGTGGATGTGCCCGGTGCGCTGGGCAAGGCGGGGCTGCTGACCGTTACCAAGGATCTGGGGCTGAAAGAGCCCTACCACGGCATAGTCCATCTGTATACCAGTGAAATCGCGGAAGATCTGGCTTATTTTTTTACGGAGTCGGAACAGACGCCGTCTGCGGTGGGGTTGAGCGTTTTTGTCGCGCCGGAGGGGATTACGGCTGCGGGAGGATTTCTGATTCAGTCGCTGCCGCCGTCCGATGATGAAACCGTGTCACAGATTATCCGTCAGATTCAGAAGATGCCGTCGGTTGCGGAAATGCTGCAGGACGGACGAACCCCGGAAGATATGCTCCATCATATTTTCTCCGGAATACCCATCCGTATGCTGGAGCGGCGGCCGGTCCGGTTTTCCTGCTCCTGCAGCGCTGAACGGGTGGAGAACGCGCTCATCACCCTGGGACGGGATGAGCTGCAAACGATCAGGAATGAACAGGGGCAGATCGACATCACCTGTAAATTCTGCGGCACACCCTATGTATTCAACAAAAAGGAGCTGGAACGACTGATCGACGAGATGAAAACCTACCATTAGGTTTCCATAGAGAGAAAGCGGACATATATGGAACTCGGTTGGACTTTGACCACAAGACAGGGGGATAGATGGCAACCTTATCGGGTAAAATCGCTGTAGTGACCGGCGGCGCGCAGGGTATCGGAAGGGGAATCACCAAACGTTTCCTGGAAAAGGGAATGGGGGTCGTGATGGCCGATATTGACGACGAGGCGGGTGAAGAGACGATCAAAGAGTACCGGATGTTCGATAATCTCCATTACATTCAGACCGATGTGCGGGATGAAGACTCGGTCCGGCAGTGTATTGAAACGACCATGGCGCGCTGCAGCCGGCTCGATGTGCTGGTCAACAATGCCGGCATTTTCGATCCTGTCGACAAGGTGGTGGATGATCTCTCCCTGGAGGAATGGGACCAGATTATCCGGACCAATCTGACCGGGTATTTTCTGATGGTAAAATACGCCGCCCCCCATCTCCGTCAGAACAGGGGCGCGGTGGTCAATATCGCCTCTACGCGGGCCTTTCAGTCCGAACTCCATTCCGCCGCCTATGCCGCTTCCAAGGGGGGCGTCATCTCCCTGACCCATGCCCTGGCCGTCAGCCTGGGGCCGGATGTGCGGGTCAACAGCATCAGTCCCGGCTGGATCGAGGTCCGGAACTGGCAGAAACTGGTTAACCGGGAGATTCCGAACCACTCCGCCGCCGACAGGGAACAGCATCCGGTCGGACGGGTCGGACAGCCGGAGGATATTGCGGCAATGGCGGCCTTTCTGGTTTCAGACGAATCCGGTTTCATCACCGGCCAGAACTATGTCGTGGACGGCGGCATGAGCAGAAAGATGGTGTACGCGGATTGACATGCAGGAGGTGGAATCCCCATATTGATAGAAGAAAGACTTTCATCAGAAGTCGGACGGATTATCGGACCTGAATGATCACAGAAAAGGAGAAGCGCTATGGCGGATGAGACGATTTTTTCCAAGATTATCCGAAAAGAGATCCCGGCGGACATCGTCTATCAGGATGAGGAAATCACGGCATTCCGGGATATTGAACCCCAGGCGCCGACCCACATTCTGATCATTCCCAACAAGGTGATCCCCAGTGTCAACAAGGCCACCGGGGCGGATGCGGTGCTGCTGGGCAAACTCTTTCTGGTCGCCGCCCGCATCGCCGACAAGGAGGGCATCGCCGAAAGCGGTTACCGGCTCATTGTCAACTGCAACAAGGATGCGGGGCAGGAGGTGTTTCACCTTCACATGCACCTGATGGGCGGTCGTCCCCTGGGGCCGATGCTGGCATAGGAAACAAAGAAGAAAAGGGCAGGGGAACACTGTCCGGCCCGAAGCACAGAGAGAGGTTGCCATGTCTCAGCCATTCCATTCCATCTATTCCCATGGTTTCATCCGGACAACGGTCTGCATTCCGAAGCTGAAGGTCGGTGACCCGGCCTACAATCTGGAACAGACCCTTCTCCTTGCACGGCGGGCGTCCGGTATCCATGCCGCAGTCGCTCTCTTTCCGGAACTGGGGCTTTCGGCCTATTCCGCCGAAGACCTCTTTCACCAGGACGCGCTGCTGGACGCGGCCGAGGAAGCGGTTCAGGGGGTTGTACAGGAAAGCCGGGATCTGTCGCCGGTGCTTCTGGTCGGCGCCCCGCTCCGGTTCGAAGAGAAACTCTTCAACTGCGCTGTTGTCATCTACCGGGGAAACGTGCTGGGCGTCGTGCCCAAGACCTATCTTCCCAATTACCGGGAATTCTACGAGAAACGCCAGTTCTCCTCCGGACGTCATGCCGTGGGCCGGGAGGTCAATTTTCTCGGACGGACGGTTCCCTTCGGCAATGATCTCATCTTCGACGCCACCACACTGCCGGGATTTGTCCTCCACGCCGAAATCTGTGAGGATGTCTGGACGCCGCTGCCTCCGAGTACCTTTGCCGCCCTGGCCGGGGCGACGATACTGCTCAATCTCTCCGCCAGCAACATTACCGTGGGCAAAGCCGAATACCGCCGCAATCTCTGTGCCTCCCAGTCCGGCAAGTGCATCGGGGCCTATCTCTATTCCGCCGCCGGACCCGGCGAATCGACCACCGATCTGGCCTGGGACGGACACGCCCTGATCTACGAAAACAATGACATGCTCGCCGAATCGGACCGGTTCGCCAGGGATGAACAGATGATCGCATCGGACGTGGATCTCGAACGGCTCCGGCAGGAACGGATGCGGATGACCAGTTTCAATGATACGGTCGGGGCATACCGGGAACAGGTTCGCGGCATCCGGCGGATTCCGTTCACCTTTCAGGTTCCCCAGGGGGAAATCACCCTGATGCGCCATATTGAACGGTTTCCCTATGTGCCCAGCGATCCCCGGGTGCGGGATGAACGGTGTTACGAAGCCTACAACATCCAGGTCCACGGCCTGATGAAACGGCTCAAGGCGGCCAGCATCAAAAAGCTGGTGATCGGGGTGTCCGGCGGACTCGATTCAACCCATGCCCTCATCGTGGCGGCCAAGACCATGGACCGGCTGGAACTGCCCCGGAAGAATATTCTGGCCTACACCATGCCCGGTTTTGCCACCAGTAAAAAGACCCGTGAAAACGCCCACCGGCTCATGCGGGCCCTGGATGTCGCGGTGGAGGAGATCGACATTCGTCCCTCGGCCATGCAGATGCTGAAAGATATTCATCATCCCTATGCCGAAGGAAAACCGGTCTACGATGTCACCTTTGAAAATGTCCAGGCCGGCGACCGGACCTCCCATCTCTTCCGGCTCGCCAACTATCACAGTGCAATGGTGCTGGGAACCGGTGATCTGAGTGAGCTGGCCCTGGGCTGGGCCACGTACGGGGTCGGGGATCACATGTCCCATTACAACGTCAATGCGTCCGTACCCAAAACCCTGATCCAGTACCTGATCCGGTGGGTGATCGGAACCGGCCAGTTCGACGAAGTGACGGGAAGCATTCTCCGGTCGATTCTGGATACGGAAATTTCGCCGGAGCTGATCCCGGCTGAAACCGGCGGCTCGGATCGTCCCGATGAATCGTCGGAACAGCCATCCCAGAGTACCGAAGAAAAGATCGGGCCCTACGAACTGCAGGATTTCAACCTGTACTACACCACCCGGTTCGGATACCGGCCCAGCAAGATCGCCTATCTGGCGTTTCAGGCATGGGGCGACAAGACACAGGGGGCCTGGTCCGATCTCATCCCCGAAAAATCCCGCAATGTCTATGATCTCCCGACCATCAAGAAATGGCTGGGGGTTTTCCTGTACCGGTTTTTCCAGATCAGCCAGTTCAAGCGTTCCGCCGTACCCAACGGCCCCAAGGTCGGTTCCGGCGGTTCCCTTTCCCCGCGCGGCGACTGGCGCGCCCCCAGTGATTCGGTGGCGACCGCATGGCTCGAAGACCTGAGAAAGAATGTTCCGGATGAATAAGGACGATACCTACTCCACCTGGTTTCTGCTGGTGACGGCGCTCTTTGTCACCTGCCTGATCACGGCAAATCTGATTGCGGTAAAAGTGATCCTGGTGGCCGGGCTGGTGATGCCGGCCGGGGTCATTATCTTTCCGGTCAGCTACATTGTCGGCGATGTACTGACCGAGGTCTATGGATACCGCCAGGCCCGGCGGGTGATCTGGCTCGGCTTTTTCTGTAACCTGCTGGCCGTCGCTGCCATCTGGGTGGCGGGACTTCTGCCCCCGGCCCCGTTCTGGGACGGGCAGGGCGCTTATGAACGGATTCTGGGTTTCACGCCCCGGCTGCTGATGGCCTCATTTGCGGCTTATCTGGTGGGGGAATTCGCCAATGCCTATGTCATGGCACGGATGAAGATCGCCACCCGGGGCCGCTGGCTCTGGACCCGGACCATCGGTTCCACGCTGGTGGGGCAGGGGCTCGATTCGGCGGTGTTTATCACCCTGGCGTTTACGGGCGTCATTCCGATGGCCGGTCTGGTGTCTGCCATTGTCACCCAGTGGCTGGTCAAGTCGGCCTACGAGGCGCTGGGAACACCGCTTACCTATGCGGTTGTGGGGTTTCTGAAGCGAAAAGAGGGGCAGGATACCTACGACGATGAGACCCGGTTCAATCCTTTTCTGATTTCCTGAAAAATGTGTGGCGTGAACGAATCCGGAACAATGTCGTGTCGTCCGGGATGCGGGGCGTGCTGCATCGCCATTTCCATTTCCAGTCCTATTCCGGGTATGCCGGAGGGGAAGCCGGCGGGGATTCGGTGTGTGCAGTTGTCGGATGATAATTATTGTCTTCTGTTCGGCAGGCCGGAGCGGCCGGATGTCTGTCTGAAGCTGAGGCCGTCACCGGATATTTGCGGGCAGAACCGGCAGCAGGCGCTGGAGCGGCTGGCGTGGCTGGAAGAGGTTACTTCTCCCTGTTGCGTATCATAATGTAGGAATCCATCTTGTACAACTTTCCTGGTTGTGCCAGAGAATGTTGGACAGGGTCACTCACCGGGCAGTTCAGATTGAAGATAGTCCGATATAGTGTTTTGCATCATTGTGTTCAAAAGGGGGACATACCCGAAAACCGGTTAATCTGTAATATTCATGTTGGCCGAACAAGATATTGCATGTGTATGTGTAGAAAATATGCAGGAAAACTGCAGCCTCTGAACCAATGAGGATCAACCCAGCGGCGCTTGCCTTCTTTGAC
>JBEPXL010000165.1:0-6196 GCA_041641935.1 Desulfobacteraceae bacterium
TAAACCGGATGCCATCGTGTTGCCAACTATAACCGCCTCTGGCGGCTTTATTTTATGCACGCGTACATTTTCAGGTAAGGAGTGAATTGAATGGCTTTTCTGTTTAAAGGTGGTAAAAGCGGCGGTACATTTCCACGGGGTGTTCATCCGCCGGAGCGGAAAACCTTTTCCGAGGATGCGCCCATCGAGGTGATGCCGCCTCCAAAAAAGGTGACAATTCCGCTGCTCCAGAATGTCGGCGCCCCCTGTGAGCCCATAGTCAAACCGAAGACGATGGTGGAATTCGGGCAGAAAATCGCCCAGGGGAAAGGATTTGTGTCTGCGACCCTTCATGCGCCCATCGCGGGCAAGGTACTCAAGACCGGTGTGACGACCCTGTCCAACGGCCGGCACGTCAGTGCGATCCCCATCAAGGCGGACGGGGAACAACTGAGCGGTGACGCGCTCTGGAATGAAATCTTCGGCGGGGAATGGCCCCGGGAGGGATTCGATTCCCTCGATCCCCAGGAGATTGTAAAGGCGATCCAGGAAGCGGGTATCGTCGGACTCGGCGGCGCGGCCTTTCCCACCCACGTCAAGTATGCACCCAATGAGGAAAAACCCATTGATGTGGTGCTGATCAATGCCTGCGAGTGTGAGCCCTACCTCACCTCGGATTACCGGGTCATGCTCGACGCGCCGGACCCGGTCATCAGCGGCGCACTGATCGCGGGGCGTGCGACCGGCGCCAAAGAGATCATCATCGGGATCGAGGACAACAAGCCCAAAGCTGTGGAGGTGATGCGGAAAGCCGCTGCGGGAACCGGGATCAAGATCGCGGTGCTCCATACCAAGTATCCCCAGGGCAGTGAAAAACAGCTCATCCTGGCGGCCACCGGACGGAAGGTTCCCCTCGGCGGTCTGCCGCTGGATGTCGGCGTGGCGGTAAGCAACGTCGGAACAGCCGCTGCCATCGCCCGTGCTGTACTGCGGGGAAAACCGCTGACCCACCGGGTCATTTCCGTCACCGGCGCCGGCATCAAAACGCCCAGAAACCTCCTGGCCCCCATCGGCATGGGCATGGGAGAACTCATCGACTTCTGCGGCGGTCTCAAGGATGAGGCGGCACGTCTCGTCGCCGGGGGCCCCATGATGGGATTTGCCTTCTCCGATCCGGATGCGCCGGTCACCAAGGGAACCAGCGGCATTACCGTGCTGACCCATGAGGACCTGAAGCGGGAGGAAGAAACCAACTGTGTCCGGTGCGGCCGTTGTGTCGATGTCTGCCCCATGAACCTGGTACCGACCAAACTGGCCCTGGCCTCCAGGCACAAGGATATTGACCTGGCCAGAACCTACAATATCATGGCCTGTTTCGAATGCGGTTCCTGTGCCTACATCTGCCCTGCCAATATCCCGCTGGTTCAGCTGGTGCGGACCGGCAAGGCGGTGGTGATTGCGGACAGCAAAAAGTGACAACCCCAAAGCGTGAGGGCGGATGTTCCCTCGATAGGTAGTGTTTCCCATGGCGGATAAGAAGCAAAAAACAGAAGAAGCGACTCCGGAAGCGTCTGCGCCCGTACTCCACGTGGCGCCGTCGCCCCATCTCTCCAGTTCATCTCTCACCACCCGCCGCATGATGCGCGACGTACTCATCGGCCTTGCGCCGCTGGTCGGTATGGCGCTGTACGTCTTTCAGATGTATGCCGTCAAGCAGCTGGCGATCTGTGTGGTCTCCTGCCTTGCGGCCGAGACACTGTTCACGAAAATGCGGTCCCGGAAGGCATCCCTCGATGACTACTCCGCAGCCGTCACCGGCGTCATCCTGGCCCTTTCCCTGCCGGGAACGGCGCCCTGGTACGTGGGGGTGATCGCCTCCGTTACGGCCATCGGCATCGGAAAAATCATTTTCGGCGGCCTCGGCATGAATCTGTTCAACCCGGCCATGGTCGGGCGGGCCTTTGTCATGATCGCCTTTGCCAGCGCCCTGGGCGCTTCGGGTTATCAGGATCCGTCCAGCACCGTGGACGCCGTCACCCAGGCGACCCCGCTGGACACCTTCAAGCAGTCCGGGGTGTCGGTTCCCCTGTCGGCACTCTTCTGGGGGCTGACCAACGGTTCTCTCGGGGAGACCAGCGCCCTTGCCTGTCTCATCGGCGGGATTTACCTCTGCATCCGCCGGACCGCGTCGTGGGAGATTCCCGCAGGGATTCTGGGCGCGGTGATTGTTCTGGGCGGGATCGCCAACATGATGAGCCCGGGAACCCAGTGGACCGTTCTCCACCACCTGCTGGGCGGTTCACTCCTGTTCGGGGCCTTTTTCATCGCCACAGACCCTGTTTCCAGTCCGCTGACGCCCTCCGGCAAACTGATCTTCGGCGTCGGGGTCGGCGCGTTTATCATGCTGCTCAGGATATTCAGCGGATATCCCGAAGGTGTCATGTTCGCGGTGCTGCTGATGAACTCCGTAACCCCTCTGATTAACCGCTGGACCATTCCCCGGCCTTTAGGAGCAAAACAGGTGCAGATATGAAACCGATTCAACCCATGGAACCGATGTCGCCCTCGATGATGGAGCGACTGAAGGATAACAAGATCATTCAGGCCTGGCTGGTGCTGATGCTGGCCATCTTCTTCGGCGGGTCACTGGCCGGCATGCAGCTGACCCTGGGGCCGAAGATCGAAGAAAACAAGATCAATGAAACCCGCGCCCGGGTTCCCGAACTGGTGCTGGGGCCCGAAAAGGCAGCGGAGATGGAACAGTCGGAAGCATCCCTTGCCATTGAACCCCAGACCATCACGGTGCAGAAACCGGCCCGGTCCACTTCCTATACCGTCTTTGAAGCCAGCGCCCCGGAACAGGGCCAGCTCGGCTGGGTGGTGAAAGCCAGCGGCCAGGGCTATGCCGACAAGATTGAACTGCTTCTCGGCCTCAGCCCGGCGGCGGACAAAGTCACCGGTATTTTTGTGCTGGAACAGAAGGAGACACCGGGTCTGGGCAACAAGATCGTTACACAGGAGTGGCGCAGCCAGTTTATCGGCCAGGAAACCAGCCACCCGCTGGTGGTGGTGAAAGACGGCGCAAATGCGCCCGCCGAAATCGACTCCATTACCGGCGCCACCATTTCATCCAGAGCTGTCGCCAATATCGTCAATACGGCAGTGGTCGATCTCAAAGGGCCGCTGTCCGCAAAAACATCGGGGGGTAAATAATGGCTGCCAACCTGCCCACACCTACAGAGCGGTTTGTACAGGGAATCCTGCCGGAGAACCCGGTCTACCGTCAGCTGCTCGGTCTCTGTCCGACACTGGCGGTCACCAACGGGCTTCAGGCCGCCCTCACCATGTCGGGAGCGGTCCTGTTCGTTCTTTTCTGTGCCAATGTCATCACCAGTCTGCTGCGGAATCTGCTGAAACCGCATCTGCGGATCGTCATCTTCACGCTGACCATCGCGACCTTTGTGACCATCGCGGACCGGTTTCTGGCGGCCTATGTCTACCAGATGAGCAAGACCCTGGGGCCCTACATTCCCCTGATCATCGTCAACTGTCTCATCATCTGCCGGTGTGAGGTCTGCGCCTCCAAGCAGGGGGTATTCACCGCCGGCGCCGATGCCATCGGACAGTCCATCGGATTTGCCATCGCCCTGTCGAGTATCGCGGCGGTCCGGGAAATTCTGGGGACCGGTATGCTGCTGGGAATCCGGGTGCTGCCGACGGCATGGCCGGACTGGGTCATCATGGTGCTGCCCCCGGGCGCGTTTCTGACATTCGGCCTGCTTCTGGGCGCGATCAACTGGTACAGTGAACTTCGATCTCAAAAGGCGAGCAGGGGGTAATTGATGATGGCTTACATAATTGACATATTTCTGATCGGCATCGTTGCCGCTCTGATCAACAACTTTGTTCTCTATTATTTTGTCGGTATCTGTCCGTTCATCGGAGTATCCCGGCGGATCGACACAGCCTTCGGCATGGGGTGCGCGGTCATCTTCGTCATCTCCATTGCCGCCATCATCAGCTGGACCATCACAACCTTCATCCTGATGCCCGGCGCGCCGGTCTCGGTGTGGGTGGCCGGACTCTTCATGCCGCCCGAAAAAGCGGCCAATATCGACCTGACGATTCTGAGCTACATCGTCTATATTTTCGCCATCTCCTCCTCGGTGCAGTTTGTGGAGATGTATGTGCGGAAGTTCTTTCCGCCCCTGTACAAGTCCCTGGGCGTGTTTCTGCCGCTGATCACCACCAACTGCGCGATCCTGTTCGCCTGTCTGGTGATCATGAGCAAAATCGTCGGCGTGGACAATCCCGAGGACGCATGGGATCTGGGCCGGGCCCTGACCCTGGCCATCGGCGGCGGCATCGGTTTTACCATCGCCATTGTCATCATGGCCGGTATCCGGGAGGAACTCGACCTCTGTGATGTTCCCAAACCGTTTCAGGGCGCGGCCATCACCCTGATCGTCGCCGGTATCCTGGCCCTGGGGTTCATGGGCTTCACCGGTGTCGATTCCGGTCTCCGCAAGGCAATGATGCCTACACCGGAGGCGGTTGCCCAGGAACCGGCGGTGACGACGGATACCGAGTAGGCGTATTCTGTCAGCAACGCCCCCGCGTGGGCGGAACCTTTTTTCATTCAGAAAGATCAATAAGGAGATGGAATTCAGAGCAGAAAAAACCGGATGGTGCTCCGGCGTTTCATCCGGTCTCTGAGTTCTCTTCCCTTTAACCATTGAGAGGTTTTATCAATGAATATGGTAACCATCGGCCTTTCGGCCACAACGCTGTTCGGAATGGCGATTGTCATTTCCTATATTCTGGGCTGGGCCAACAAGGCCTTTCATGTGGAAGTGGACCCCCGGATCACGTCGATCAGCGAATGTCTTCCCGGCGCCAACTGCGGCGGCTGCGGGTATGTCGGTTGCGGCGACTATGCCGAAGCAGTGGTCGAAACCGGCGCTTCGGTAGACAAATGCCCCGTGGGCGGCGCGGCCTGTGCCACCGCCATCGCGGAGGTGATGGGGGTACAGGTGGGGGAAAGTTTTCCGCAGCGGCCCATTATCCACTGCGGCGCTCATACCCACGAAAAGAAGATGATGACGGAATACCGGGGGGAAAAGACCTGCCGGGCCGTCAACATGGTCGCCGGTGTACAGGGATGCACCTACGGCTGCCTGGGATACGGCGACTGTGCCCGGGCCTGTAACTATGACGCCATTCATGTGATCGACGGTCTGGCGACGGTCGATTATGAAAAATGCGTGGGATGCGGGGCCTGCGGTCTCGTCTGTCCCCGCAACATCATCACCATCACCCCATTCAAGGCTTCCAAGGTGCTTGCGGTGAGCTGCTCCAACAAGGACAGCGGCAAGGACGTCATGTCGGTCTGCGAGGTCGGCTGTATCGGCTGCAAGGCCTGTGCGCGGGTTGCGCCGGAGCTGATTTCGATGGAGGGCGGTCTTTCGACCATCCATTATGAAAAGTACAGCCGGGAATGCGCCGAGGATATTCTGAAGGCGTGTGAGAAGTGCCCGAAAAGCCGTCTGGTCTTTGTCGGCATGCCGTCGAAAACGGATCTCGAAGAGACGAAGGATCTGGATCTGCCGGACGTGGTGGAACCCGATTTCAAGACCACCATCGACGATACGGAGTGGTGGGGATAACCGGTTTTGTAGTCCCGCCTCCTGCCGTTATTCCTGCTGCTTCATCCCATACCCCGAAGGTCCGCAAGGGCTTTCGGGGTATTTTTTTCCACTTTCGTCCGGAAACAGGGATTTTGCGCAGGATTAATGTCTGTGTTTTTTTCCTGCATATTTTGAACAAATACCTATCTGATCAATGACCTGTCCGGTGACAGAGCCAGGATTTCATCGATCCGGCTGGAACTGGTGTATGATTTCCGGGATGCGCGGTTGACGGAACTGCGGGGACATCTGGAGGCGCTGTTTGCCATTAAACCGATGGTATCTCAACTCAAGTCTTAAGAGGATTCATGATCCGAATTCCTTCGATAATCTGCCCGTCAGAAAGATCTTCAGTCCACAAGGTGGGCGTACCGGCTTTGACGGCTGCAGCGAGAATCATGGCATCCCAAAATGAAATCATGTGGCGCTCCTCAATCTCTGAAGCCCGAAGCAGATCATCAGGGCGAGGTAAAACGACTTCCCATGCGGTGTAGGTTTCCACAAGGCTGCGTGCAACAGTGCGCGGTAAC
>JBEPXL010000165.1:6206-7432 GCA_041641935.1 Desulfobacteraceae bacterium
TGTCGTGCCGATGACCCGCCTCATTGTCATGGGCATAAACCAGGATATTGGTATCAACGAAAACCTTCTCGGTCATGGAGCGTCTCCCGAGCTGCGGGCGAGCCGCCAAAGCGAAAGCCTTTATCCAGAAACGTTAATGCTTTGCGGCGTGCTCGTTCATAGGTTTCGGCTTCTTCTACAATCCGTGCCAGTTCGTTCCCCAGCATCCTGGAGACCGACGTATTGCGGCTTGCGGCCAAAGCTCTGGCTTTCTTGATCAAATCCTGATCAATGCTCAGGGTGATATTTTGTTTCATCATGGCACCTCTCAGTTGGATTCACGTAAATTACGTGTAATACGAAAACGGAAGAATGTCAATCAACTCACCCCAAACACCTTCATCACCTCATCCCCCAGGTGATTGATCACCTTCACCGCAATCCTCCCCGATTTGGGTTTGTCAAAAGGCCGCGAAGTGTCGCTGTACAGCGTTTCCCATGCCTCTTTGTTGATTTCGGTTTTGAGGGTGGTTTTGAGGGATTTGTAGGGATCGCTTGCGCCAAGGAAGTAGGCGTGGCGGACGAAAAAACTTTCTTCGTTGTAGTCGGTGTCGATGAACCAGCAGGCAATGCCTTCAGGGCCGCTGGAGCGGACCTCGCCGCTGTTTGGATGGAACACGTCCACGCCGTTGATTTTCACCTGAATCTGACCGGTTTTGCTTTCGATGAGATCAATATCGGGTTCTCCGAAGATGACGAAGAGGTTACCGGTTCCCGTGTTCTTGAGATCATCGGCCATGTGCAGATCGGCGTTCATCCGGGCTTTGAGGATGGGGATGCGGCCCAGTTTTTCGAAGTCGGCGGAGTGGGCGTCGTAGTTGAAGGCGCAGGCGATGAGGACGTCGAAACCAGCCTCGCCGGCTTCCCGGGCGGCGGCGGCGAGGTCGGGGCGGGAGACGGTTCCGAACTCTGGACCGATGAAGATACCGGCCCGGCGTTCGGTGTCGCTGTCGCCTTCCACGTACCGGCCTTCGGCGCAGATCAGTTCCCCCGGCCAGCCGGTGATGGACGAGAATTCAATCCTGTCCTCCCTGTGCGCCTGCTGGACGCCGGTGGATTTCAGGTGTTCGAGGATGACGGCGGCAAAATCGCCTTCGTCCGCGTCCCGTTCAGGGGCGGGGGCAGGGGACTGGTCGGGGTCGATGAGGTCGTCGTTTTCGTCCACGGCCAGCACCCGGTGGGGCGAG
>JBEPXL010000166.1:0-7429 GCA_041641935.1 Desulfobacteraceae bacterium
GTCCCAGTTGATGGGCTGTGTGTCAACCTGGTCCCCGAAGGTATGGCCGGAGGCCTTCAGGGGCAGCACCGATCCACGGAAGGGTCCCTTTTCCGTGAAGATGGTCACCCGTGCCCCCTCCGCGAACCGGCTCGACCAGGTGCCGATGGGGGCGATGGATAGGCGGCCGTTGTCCCTCATGTCCCGGACCATGGCGCCGAGGGTATCGAGATGCACCGCTATGGCCCGCCCCGAAACGGCCTGACGGCCGGGCAGGGTGGCCCGGATGGCGCCGCGCCGGGTGACGTGGAACTTGATCTTGAACCGCTGCAGCTCTCCGCCCACATAATGGACAATCTGATCTGTATAGCCGGAGGGGCTGGGAATATTGAGCAGGTTGATCAGGGTCTCTTTCAGATAATCTTCATCAATTTCAAATGGTTTCATGGTACGCTTTCTGTTTCCTCTCTCTGCTACGTCCGGCATTCCGGACTGGCATCCGGCGAGGCCGTCTGGGGAAAGAGCAGGTCGACAAACCGCTCCGCCGTGGGCTGGGGCTCGTGATTGGCCAGTCCGGGCCGTTCATTGGCCTCGATAATGGTGTAGTCCGGTCCCTCCAGATCCGGGACCATGAAGTCAAATCCGACGACCGGAATCTTCAGGGCCCTGGCCGCCGCCACTGCCGCACGCCCCAGTTCCGGATGAATCTTTTCGGTCACATCGTGTATGGTTCCGCCGGTATGCAGATTGGCCGTCTTGCGGCAGCTGATCTCCTCTCCGACCGGCGGAACCGACGACAGGGTATATCCGGCCAATTCTAAACAGCGGCGGGTTTCGTCGTCAACCGGAAGTCTGCTTTCTCCGCCGGTGGCCGCGGCCCGGCGGCGGTTGTATTTCTTGATCAGTTCTTCAATGGTGTGGTCTCCGGTCCCGATGATCACCGGCGGCTTCCGGACCGCCGCCGCCACCAGGCGGTAATCGATGACGATCAGACGCAGGTCGTCTCCTTCGACATATTCCTCGACAATATAATCCTGACATTCTTTCCGGGCGATTTCAATGGCCAGATCAAGGGCCTCCGGGGTGCTGATATCCACGCTGATGCCGACCCCCTGTTCCCCCCGGGCCGGCTTGACCACCCAGCGGTCCCCCGGATTGTGCTGCGGCCGCTCGTTGGAATACTGCCGCGGCACCTTCAGCCCCTCCGCCCGGAGAACCCGGTGGGTCAGCCGTTTGTCATCACACCGGCTCATGGTGATGGCCGATGTAAGCTCGGTGAGCGATTCCCGGCAGATGATGGCGCGCCCGCCCATCTGGAGCGAAAAATAGCCGTACTCGGCATCGATGACATCGACACCGATCCCCCGCCGCCGGGCCTCGTTGATAATGATCCGGGCATAGGGGTTGAGTTTTTCATCGGGCTGGGGCGGTGTGTAGAGGGGTTCGTTGATGGGGTTCTTCCGTTTGACACAGAAGATGGGAACCCGCTGGAATCCCAGTTTTTCATACAGACGAATCGCCTGGACGTTGTCGTGCATGACCGAAAGGTCCACATAGGAACGGCCCCGGGTAAAATAATGCTCCAGCAGATGCCGCACCAGTGCCTCCCCCACCCCCGGCGCGTTGGCCTGGGGATCCACGGCCAGGCACCAGAGGCTGCTCCCCTGTTCCGGATCGCTGAAGACTTCCACATGATCCACACCGGTCACCGTACCGACCACCTCCCGGTCCGGAACCGTTTCGGCCAGAAAGTAGGTCCGCTGCCGGGTCGTGTGCTCGGTCACCATGAAATCCGGATCACAGGTGACCATGTTCCGGGTGGCATAGACACGGTTGATGGCCTTGGCATCCTCGTAGTTGCTGAGCCGCCGGATGCGAAAGGCCTGGTAGTGCCGGGAATTGGGACGGTAATCATGGGACCAGATCCGGTAGGAGTGGGACGGGTCCAGAAAAAGCTGATCCGGCGCAATGGAGAGGACGACATGGGGATCACGGATGTAAAATGCGATATCCCGCCGGTTCTCTTCCTCGGCACGGATGGCTTCCGTCAGTTCCTGAAGGGAATCAAAGGTCTGGCCGAAAATCAGCCGTCCCCATCCCATATCGATGACGGCATTCTGCCGGACCGTCTTCGACGCACGCCCCCCCTGCCGCTGCCAGTTGCGGATGGAGGGCGTCGTGATCCGGTCGATTCGGTATCGCATGTCCTGCGTTTTTCTCATAGTTCGGTTGCCTCCTTGATGGAACTGAACGGAAACCGCCTGCCCGGCCTCCATTCAACCCGTTTTGATCCTGTTTACAGATGATGAATGGAAAGCCAGTATTCCAGGAGTGCCATCTGCCAAAGCCGCGAACTCCGCAGGGGCGTAATGTACGCATCGGGATTTTCGAGTACACGATCCACATAGTCCCTGCGGAACAGGTTCCGTTCCCGTGCGGCCGGGTCGGTCAGAACCTCTTTGACAAACTCGAAGTATTCTCCCCGGAAGTATTTGAGGGCGGGAACCGGGAAATACCCTTTGGGCCGGTCGATCACCTCCGGCGGAATCACCTCGCGTCCCACGGCCTTGAGAATATATTTTCCGCCCTCCTGCACCTTCAGTTCCGGGGGAATCCGGGCGGCAAACTCCACCAGTTCGTGATCCAGAAAGGGAACCCGTGCCTCCAGCCCCCAGGCCATGGTCATGTTGTCCACCCGTTTCACCGGGTCATCCACCAGCATCACGGTGGTATCCAGCCGAAGGGTCCGGTTGATGGGGGAATCCGCCCCCGGCTCTGCAAAGTGCTCCTCCACAAACCGGCGGCTGTAGTCTTCGGATACGAACCGGGAATCGACGGCCCCGCTGTATTCGGTATGATCGCCGTCGAAGAAGACCTCGGCATACTGCCGGACGCCGTCTTCGGTATCCATCATCGGCGGATACCAGTGGTACCCGGCAAACACCTCGTCCGCCCCCTGCCCGCTCTGCACCACCTTGACATGCTTCGACACTTCCTTGCTCAGCAGGTAAAAGCCGATGCAGTCATGGCTCACCATCGGTTCGCTCATGGCCCGGACACAGGACGCCAGGGAAGGCAGCACCCGTGCGGTATCCACTTCGATGCGGTGATGCACGGTATCGAAATGACGGGCGATAATATCCGAATACTGAAACTCGTCGCCTTTTTCTCCGCCGACGCTTTCAAAACCGATGGAGAAAGTATTCAGGGACTGCTGTCCGGCATTGGCGAGAAGCCCGACCACCAGACTGGAGTCAAGCCCCCCGGAAAGCAGCACCCCGACCGGCACATCCGCCACCAGCCGGCGCCGGACCGCCTGTTCCAGTTCATGCCGGAGACGGGCCTGCCAGTCTGCGGGGGTATACCGGCGTTCCTCGGAATCGGTCTGGAAACTGAGGGACCAGTAGGATTCCATTTCGGTTGTACCATCCGCCTTCACCGTCATCATCGTTGCCGGGGGCAGTTTCCGGATGCCCCTGAGAATGGTGTGCGGCGGCGGAACCACCGAATGGAAGGTCATATAGTGATGGAGGGCGACCGGATCGATCTCCTTGTCCACCTCCTTATCCACCAGAAGGGCCGGCAGGGCGGAGGCGAACAGAAGCCGGTCCGGCAGGGCCGCGTAATAGAGGGGCTTGATGCCCAGCCGGTCCCGGGCCATGACCACCTCCCCGGTGTCCCGCTTCCAGATGGCAAAGGCGAACATGCCGTTCAGGCGCTTGAAACAGTCTTTTCCCCAGGCGTGGTAGGCCTTGAGCAGTACTTCCGTATCCCCCGAAGAGAAAAAGGTATAGCCTTTCCCTTCCAGTTCCTCCCGGAGTTCGCGGTAATTGTAAATGGCGCCGTTGTAGACGATGGCCATCCCGAGCTGACTGTCCACCATCGGCTGCTGGGAACGGCTGCTGAGATCGAAAATTTTGAGCCTGCGGTGGCCGAGGGCGGCGCTTTCCTGCACATACATGCCCTGAGCGTCCGGTCCGCGCCCGCTCATGATGTTCATTGCGGCTTCCACCATCGTGCCGGAGACGTCCTGACCGTTAAACCGAAACTCGCCGCATATACCACACATAGGGTACTCCTTTGTTCTTGACCGTTATTGGTTTCATTGCAGTTGATGTAAATAAGGGAAACAGATTGGATAGGAATGCAGATCCCGCTTTCCCGGACAGGCCGGGAGAGGTCATACCATACCGGCGGTGCCATCCGCTGCCGGCCGGGAAAGCATCAGAGGATAGTGAATCAGCGGGCGGACCCGATGTAGCTGCACAATGGATCTGGAATATCAGGGCTCTGTATGCTGTCTGGATGAATCGGAAACATTATGTTCTGCAGACATTCCGAAAAAAATGTCCCGTCATCTGTCTGTCATCGGAAGAGATTTCCTGCGTCTTCACTGCCCTTGGGGTCACCAGTATTCAGCGTCTGGATCACAGGGAACAGGAAATTCAGAAATTCATCAACGGTAACCGGTTTCATCAGCCGGCGGCGCCGGTTTTCCCGGATTTCTATTTACTGGTTTTTATTAACCATTCTGGAATATTACGAGAAATTATATGTAAGTGAAACATATTACCCACACGAAGTTTTGTCAAGCACGGACCTGCGGAACCGTCCGGTACGGAGGAAATCCACTTTCCCCCTTGCGTCCGGTCGAAACTGCCGGTATATACAGCACGGCATGATGAAAGCATTTGCTACCGTGATGAAACAGGACGGAAATGAATATCCTTGGTATTATCGACAAATCTCCGGAGGCCAATGAATCCTCTGTTGAAGGAATCTTCAATGGCGCACTGCCGAAGATTGCCCGAAACGCGTATATGGTCTATCTGTCCAAAACCACCGGGACACGGTCGGTGCAGGACCACCGGATCATACTGCCCTACCGGTACAAACGGGCGAATATCCTGAAGCAGATCGCGGATCTGATTGATCTGGACACCATTGATTTCGTTATTGTACGGAACTATTTCCCTGTCCTCAGAACCATCCTGAACCAGCGTCACCGGTACCGCTTCCGGGTCGGTTTCTGGGAGTCCTTTCCCCACAATCTGCGGCGGATTGTCGAGGCCCGGGCAGAAAAAAAACATATCATCAGAAAATGGATCGAATACCAGATCAACCGGATACAGCAGAAACGTTTGCTGGCGCAGTGTGATGTTTATCTTCCCATCACGGATCTGCATAAACGGCTTTTTTATCCGGAACTCACCATCCCGTATCATCCGGTTCCCATGGGGATCGATTTTTCCCGGATTCCGGAAGGGAACGAGCCTGCCGGGAATGATGCGGAGAATGGCGCAAGAACCTTTATCTACAGCGGCACCATCGACCTGCTGCGCCAGTGGGACACGATCATTTCCGGCTTCCATACCTGTACCGGCGCATTCACGCTCAATCTCTATACCGCCAGCCGGAACGCCCAGGTGGAGCGGATTCGGGCCCTTGCCGATCCGCGGATTCAGGTTCATGCCCCGGTACCGCGGGCGGAACTCTTCCAGAAAATGCTGCGCCATGATGCGGGCATCGGACTGGTGGCGGATAACGAACTGTACCACACCTCCTCCCCGACCAAGACGCTGGAATATTATGCACTGAAAATGCCTGCCATCGTTAACCGGATTCCCGATTATCTCACCCTGTTCGATCAGAAGAGCGCGTTTTTCTGTGACTTCAGTGTATCGTCCATCCGGAATGCGGTTGAGGACGTCTGCCGCCTTTCAAAGAAGGATATCCGGGAAAAAGGCAGAACCGGGTATGACATCATCCGGAGGGAACGGTCCTACGACCGGATCACTGCGGATCTGGTCCGTTTTCTGGAACAGCAACTGGCCTGACCCCTACGGAAAAAGATGTATACCCCTGCCCCCTTACCAAACCGCTGTCGAATCCGCAAATGAACCAGGCCAATCCCGAAACCGCCCGGCGCACCGGCATCACCCCCTGGCGCTGTACACCTCTTTTGATCGTGCTTCTGCTGGGGCTGTCCCTGCGCCTGTACTACTATTTTTCCATGCCGCTGATCAATTCCGACGGGTTCCTGTATATTCAGCAGGCAAAAGCGCTCTACTATGGTCTTCATGATCAACTGAACCATTGCATCTCCTACCTGTCCGCCTATCCGTTCTTTATTGCCACAGGCTATCTCATCTCTGGTGACTGGCTGGCTGCGGCACAAGGGGTTTCTCTCTTCTTCGGAACCCTGACCTTCTTTCCCCTCTACGGCCTTCTGCGACGCTTTTTTGATGAAACCGTCAGCATTGTGACTCTGCTGGTCTTTGCGGTACTGCCCGCTTTCGTGTTTCTGAGCCAGGATACGATCCGGGGCCCGGTCTACTGGTTTTTTACCATGACCGGTCTGTATCTGATGATCTGTCATACGGACAGGCCGCGGCTGCTTCTTCCGTTTCTGACCGCCCTCTGCTTTATGATCGGCGCCTGGGCCAGAATCGAGGGGATTCTTTTCATCGTCACGGCCGGGCTCCACCTCGTGTTTGCCAGAGACGAAAAGCGGTGGTATTCTCTTCTTTCCTTTCTGCTGCCGTTCCTGATCCTGAGCGGCATCTATCTGATCATGACCGAGACCAGCATCTTTCCGCTTCTGAGGATGGAACGGCTGACCCGACCGCTGGAAGTATACGAAAAATACAGTGAACTGCGGCAGAATCTGAAACTCCTGGCCGACCGGAACCTGCCGGAGTTCAGTCCCTATTTCTTCGACAAGGTCCGGAATCTGGTCTGGTGGATCGCTCTTGCCACACTGGCCGTACAGATCGTAGAAACCCTGTACCACGTTTTTTTTATCGTGCTGGCTATCGGGGTTGTGGCGTATCGCCGCCGGATATTTTCGGACCGCCGGATTCTCTATCTCACCGGTACGGCGGTGCTGGCACTGGTGGTCCTCTACGCCCAGATCCTGTACAACTGGTCCATGACAAGCCGGTTCGTTCCACTGTTTCTGTTTCCGGCGTATGTCTTCATGGGCGCCGGGATCGCCTGGCTGATCCGGTTTCTGAAAGACCGGTTTGCCCTGCGACATGCGGTCGCCACCGGCCTGATCTGTTTTGGCATACTGCTGCCGACCCTGCCGAAGATTCTGCGGGCAAATTATGCGGAAGACAAAGTGATCTTTCAGGAAATCGGTCAGTATATCGCGCAGAAAGAAGAAAACCGTCGGGCGGTTTCCATCGCCGGGGCGTTCAAACGGGTCCGCACCGTTCATTTCTATGCCAACCTCGATTATGCCGGTGCCCCCTGTTTTCATGAAGACTGCTTTTTTTACGGTACAGCGGATCACCGGCTGCAGACGGTCCGGGATGCGGGGTGTGACTATCTGGTCTGGGATGAAAAAAGCTGGCAGGGAAAGGAACTGAAGGAATTCTCCTCTCCGGCGGGGATGCAGTTGATGCCGCTGAAAAGCTGGCAGTCCGACCGGCTGGGACGGCTGGTT
>JBEPXL010000167.1:0-7354 GCA_041641935.1 Desulfobacteraceae bacterium
ACAAGGACTGCGGCATGTCCGGAAACGGGATGTTTTCATCCGTCTTCCGGCGACTCTCCCGGTCCCGTTCTCCCCTGCCCTTTTTCCCCCTGGGCATGGTACTGGGCCTGCTGCCCTGCGGCCCGGTCTACACCGCCCTGCTGGCGGTGACCCGCGCCACCATGGGAATGAACCATACGGGGGGAATGGGCCATTCCGTCAGCAGTATACTGACGGGCGCGGGCCTGATGACCGCATTCGGCATCGGAACCGTTCCGGCGCTGCTGCTGGTGGCCCGGCTGGCGAATATGAAATGGCTCCGGTACCGGTCGCTGATCTATAAAACCGGCGCGGTGATGATGATCGGCATCGGAATCCTGTTTACCATCCGGGCCTTTCAGTACTGACTATTTCGCTGACTGCAGCGCCCGGAGCCGGTCCAGCATCCGCTGTTCACCGGCCGGTGTAAGTCCTGCGCTTTTCCCCGCTTTCAGAAGCGCATCGGCCACCGCCTGTCCGTATCCCCGTGGGCATGTGATGAGCATTACCGCGTCATCGGGATTCCGGTCCAGCACGATTATGCGGCCGGGAATGCCGCATACCGGACCCGTAGCCTGAAACGGCGGACGCGCTGCGGGGACGGCCAGATCCAGCGGGGTGATCTTTTCCATGATGCCGGAAAGATGCGGTCCCGCCAGCGCCAGCAGGGCGTCTCCGTCGGTCATGTCGGTATAGGCATCCTCCCTGGGCATGAACGGACTCTGGATCAGCAGCTGCCACACCCCGGCACTGGTTCCGGTGAAGCGCAGCAGCAGTACACCGCCCTGAAACCGGCACTGCCCCGGCGTCTCCGGCAGTGTCATCTCCAGGGGCCGGATTCGGTCGATCTTTTCCCCCCGGATTTCCCACCGGTCCCGGTGGCTCAGATCCACCAGAAAGGGGCCGGTTTCGCCTTCGGAATGATACTGCAGAATCACATCCCATCCTTTACGCATCTCCCTTCCGGCCACATCGTCCGGCGGGTTCGGAAAAAGCACCGGCGAACGTCTCTGCATCGTTTCCTCTGTCATTGTCCCGCCCTCGCATTGTCCGGATCATAAAACGGCATGGGAACGACCATCACGGAAAGCCGGTCATCTTTCTGCTGCATATCGGGCGCGAATACCGGCAGGGAGGTTCCCTCCGCGGTCAGGGATTCTTCCACCAGGGCGGTACCGATGTAGGCATCCAGCGTCGGACTGTACCGGCACTGGCTGATGCGTCCCCGCACAGCGTCATCGGCCACAATGGCCCCTTCGGACGGCACACGCCCCCCCTCTTCTTTCCTGATCATCCGGAATCCCACCCGTTTCCATCGGGCTCTTCCCCGCCGGGGACTGCCTTCCCGCAGTACCTTCAACCCGACGGTTCCCGGTTCCACCGGGGTCCGGAACAGGAATTCCCCCAGCCCCATGGTCACCGGTGTCGCGTGACGATCCGCTTCGAAATGGAGATTGACCACGCCTTTTTCCAGTCGCAGCACTGTCTCCGCTGTCAGTCCGAAGGGCTGTATTCCCAGATCACGCCCTGCGTCTATGAGAATTTCCCAGAGCGCGCCGGTTCGGGATGCCGGTACGAACAGGTCACAGGTGATTTCTCCCAGATCGGGATTGCGTATCGCATGAACCGTAATCTCATCCCGGATTCTGAAACGGCGGTATCCCAGAACCGGAAAGGCGGCGTTGGAGACATTGGACTCCGTGAGCCGCTGCAGCAGTTCCCGGGTGCGGGGTCCGGCGAGGCGGATGCCGCCCATCGCATCGGTCAGCGCCGTCAGATGAAAGTTCCAGCCTTCACCGGCGGTGTGCCGGTCCAGCCATTCCCGCACGGTTTCCGCTGCAAGGGAGGGAGCGGTGATGAAGAAATAATCCGTCTCTCCCTGACGGGCGATCAGGTTCCGGTCCATCAGCCACCCCTGCTCACTGCACATGAGGCCGAACCGGGCTTCTCCCTGTACCATACCGGCGAGATCGCCAAGAAAGATCCGGCGGAGGGCCTTTTCAGCATCGGGTCCGAATATCCTGAATTTACCGGGGGTGGAAATATCCGTTATTCCGATATGTTGCCGTACAGTGTCAATGCCCGACCGGGCCGCCCGGTCGGGGGAATACCGCACCGCAATCTCCCACCCGTTGACCGGCTGGATCAGGCCGCCCAGCTTCTTCTGGACCGGAAAGGCCGGTGACTGTTTCAGGATGCTGGTATGACCGGTCGCGCAGGTCGCCAGCAGCAGCGGCGCCACCGGGGGCCGGACCCTGGATGGCTGCATCTCTTCGACGGGTTTTCCGGTACAGGCGGCAATGACCGGCGGGAGGGTATACCCCGGCATCCCGCCCTGCCCCGGTCCGGTCCCGGCCCCGGTCAGCCGCTTGACCAGTTCGGGCCGGTCGAATCCCAGATCACAGGCCTGCCGCACCTCTTTTACGGTCACATCCATGTCAAAACAGACAAACACTTTTTTTCCCGTTTTCTGGATGGGAAACGGCATCCCGTCCGGCTTTTTCTGCGGCAGGGAATCGAGCGCGTTCTTTGCGGTCAGGATGTCGGCTTCCACGGATGCGCCGCAATCGGCGGCGGCCCGGAGACCGGCCACCTGACCGGACAGTTCAATGGCGTCGGCAAGATCGTATCCGGCCAGTGTTCCGGCGGTGTGGACGTGCGGCGGCAGGTTCCGGATCTGTATCTCTCCGCCGGGACCGAAGGCGGTTTCCGCACCGGCGGATGTGAGGAGTTCCGCCGCCGGAATCTTTCCGGCAGATGCCGCCAGAAGGTCGCACTTGAATCCCCGTGTCTCTTTCCCGTCCGGCGATGCCAGGGTGACCCCTTCCACCGCTGTTTTCCCCCGTGCGGATAGAACCGTCCAGCCGTTCAGGAGGGGAATCTCCCGCGCGGCCAGCGCCTCCACGAGGGCCGGATTCTGTCCGCCGGTCCGGAGATCGGCCACGGCCTGCACCGTAAGCCCGAGATCGTGAAGATCCACCGCAGCCGCAAGGCCGTCATCATGGCCGACGCAGAAGACGGCACGCGCGCCGGGCAGGATGCCGTACGTCCGGGCGAGGCGGAGTGCGGTTTCGGGCTGCATGACGCCGGGGCGGTCGTTGTGTTCGAAGAGCAGGGGGCGTTCCCTGCAACCGGTGGCGGTGACGATGCTCCGGGCATTGATCCGGATCAGACGCTGATCAAAGGGATCGCCTGCGGTTCCGGTCTGCACGGCCATGATCTGATGATCGGGATACAGCCCGGTTGCCGCTGTCCGGAGAAAGATGCGGATGCCGGGGACGTTTTCCACCTGCTCCGCCAGGGTCCGCATCCGCTGGAACAGGAGAATGTCCTCCCGGTACGGTGTAATCCGGTAATCGAAGTGACCGCCCGGCCAGGGGCGGGATTCCAGCAGGATCACCCGCAGCCCCTGGGCCGCAGCCGCCAGCGCCGCGAGCATCCCGGCCGGGCCGCCGCCGATGACGCAGACCTCGGCATTGACATGCAGGTGCTCATACCGGTCAGGGGGCCGGAAGTTGGGTTTGAGCTGTCCGATGCCTGCGGCTCTCCGGAGATGTTTCCGGAAGTAGGGCCACAGGAACCGGGGCTTGTGAAACCGGCGCAGGTAGAAGCCGGCCGGCATGGCGCTGTCGAACCGGTCCAGTGCAGTGATGAATTTCCGCTTGAGGCTGTAGCGTCTGTTCTGGGGCCGCACGCGCATCTTTGGCTGCAGAGGTGTGGTTTCGGCGTGGACGTTGGGGAAGCCGTTCACGTTCAGGAGGCAGTTTGCGCTTTCGCCGTCGAGGCTGTAAAGGCCGCGGGGGCGGCGGAATTTGCGGCTCCGGGAGAAGATGCGGATACCCCGGGCAAAGAGTGCGGTGGCGATGGTATCTCCGGCGAAGCCCCGGTATTTTTTGAGGCCGAAGCGGAAGGAAACCGGGGTGTCGGGATCGATGCGGAGGGTGGGCAGATGGAGTCGCCGGGTCTTTTTCTTTATTGGCATGGGTGTTTACCGGGCCAGCTTGAAGGAATTCCGGATTTCAGCAGTGCCCTTGCAGATCGCCATTGTTGTTTTCATTTGAATCTCCTTTGCACTTTTATAAACCGCGCTCATACTCCTCTTTTATTTTTTTTGAAAAAGGTTCCCCTTTTTGGCAGTAAGAGCATCCGCAGGGTCTGGTGCCTTTTGCGGCAGGATGATACCGCCAGCCGACCATCTTTGGCGGTTTATATATTTTTTGAATTTCATCTGGTTTTATCGCTCTTGGAACAATAACTTCGAGCCCCATTGGCTCCTTATGTTCCCGTGCCATGCCAATTGCTTGAGACGCTGTTACTTTGACAGGATCTTCGGTATATTTGCCAATGAAGACATGCTGATCATCCGGAATTTTAATTCTGGCGGCTAACTTTGGTATATTTTTAACGCGCTGGACCTCTCTGTGCCATTGATGCGTGGCATAATAATCTTCTGTGACAGGGCTCACAAATACGCCGTTAATTTTTCGCCAGCCTATCTTTTGTATCTTTATTCCATTTTTAATGATTGAAGATCTGTCTTTTTCTGCGAATATATGTACGAATGTGGCCATTTTTCTTGTTTATGACGCTGCTCATAAGGTTAACCACGCTCTTTTACCGGGGGAAATAAGGCCGGTGTGTAGAGCAGAATCTGATGTCAGTGGTATTGGATTAGGTTCCGATGAACGAAATTACTTCCAGTCCCGGAACCCATTCAAATTCATCTGTATTTTCAGTGAGTACGGCACAGTTATGAAATAAGGCTGTCGCTGCAAGGATAAGATCATGCGCCCCGATCATCCGTCCCTGCTTTGCAAGTGATGCAAACAGGCCGGCGTGTACTCTTGCCACTTCACCAGTAAAGTCCAGAACAGGGACTTTCCCCAGTATGGCTTCTGCAAAAGCGGAGCGGCGGGCCTTTCTGGATTCATCAACGGCATAATGGACACCGACCAATAGTTCAGAAACAGTGACAGCACTGATAAAAACATCTCCATAGACTTCCCACTGCGCGAAATCAATCGGTGTTTTTGATCGTTCAGAATGAATGAAAACGTTGGTGTCCAGGATCAGTCCCATTGAGGATGCTCCAGGGGAATCTGTTTCCGGATTGTCTCTAAATCTTTCCTGAAGGAACCGGCATCATCCTTTAATGCTGGAAGTTTTGCAAATATATCGTTCAGGTCTTTCACTTTTAAGGGAGATTCCGACAAGACGGGCGTTATTCGGGCGATCACTTTGTTGCCGCGCTCTAATTCCACGCTTACACCCTGGTAATAAATTCGATTAAGCAGATCTGAAAAGTTGCGTACTGCCTGTGTTACATTGATACGCTCCATTGGTTTCCCTTTCCAAAATTTGATGGCTTGTTATCTGATTATCATATAATCAGATTGTGCGGATGTAAAGTCTTATTCCAATGGAGGAACGACTGGTCAAGAATGCCGACGTCACGATTATTGTCTTGAGCTGTTCACCCGGATAAAAGAGTTTGAGAATTAAGTGTTGCCATGCCCATCCTCATCAGATCGGTCCGGGCCTCCGCTCGACGTTGATGTTCATATTCAGCAGTCCCACCGGGCTGCCGAATTGTGTGTAGATGGCAACGTCGGCTGCGTCACGTCCATAAGCGATCGCCACACGACCTCCTTGCAGATCAGCCTGTGTCGGATCGAATGTGTACCACCGGTTTCCGATATAGGCCTCCAGCCAGGCGTGCAAATCCATCGGTTCAAGCGCCTCAAGGTAGCCCACTACCAGACGGGCCGGTATCGACAGCGCTCGGCAGCAGGCAATACCCAGATGGGCCATGTCCCGGCACACACCGCTTCCCGCCTGGTTTACCTCACTGGCACTGATGATCTGCTGTCCGAGGCCAGGTGTGTACCGGACCGTGTTGCGGATATAATCAACAATGGCATTGCACTGATCGTAGCCGGAGGCCCGGCCCGCCGCGAGCGACGCAGCCATTTCAGTGAATCGATCCGATTCGCAGTACCGGCTTGGGTACAGGAAAGGCAGGGTATCATCGGGCAACTGCTGCACTTCGATAAACGGCGCCCCGGGAGCTGTGTCGCATGCGTCTGCGGTTTCGATATCAGCGGATGTGCGTACTGAAAAATGCCCGGCTGGTGCAACCAGTCGCTGACACAGGTTGCCGAACAAGTCTGTGAATTCAACTGCCGGTACGCTGGGCGACAAAACGTACTCTTCGCGGGCGATCCATTGCTGCCAGCCACTCCGGGGGCGCAGCATGAGCAAAAACGGCGTTGGAACCGGAATCTGGAATTCAAGAAAGCATGATGCGTGTAACCACATGGTAATCCTTTCAATAATAGAGGTGTGACGTTCATTTTAACTACTGGGGATCGCTATCGGCGAACAGAGAGAGGAACAAGCGGCTCTTTTTGCTGTCCGGGTGCATGTGTTTTGTCAAGTGCTCTTCATGCTGCTCACGAACGACCCAACCCACACCAGGAAACCAACTATCGCCAGAAACCAAATGATTATAATGATGGCGGCCGCTCGGTGGTTGGGCGCTAACTCGGATACTTTTTTCTGAGCCAGTGCCTGCCATTCCCGCCACACATCCTGGGGTATGAGTCTGATAGCCAACCAGATCCCTATGGGTAACAAAAAAAGATCGTCTATATATCCGAGGCCGTGCCTTTCAGCGGTTAGAATCCGGTGACTCGCTCAACAGTTGATTCGCTGATTGAAAGCGCTCTTCCACCTCCAAACGGTCCTCGCATTCCGGCAAACCGCCTGCTGCCCCGCGGGCGATCATCCTGGCGTGCCGTAACAGCACAATCCGGTCATTTGACCGCTGAACGGATCCCGCGACCACGGCAATCGTTTCCAACAGACGGATGGTTACCGCGGTGCTGGAACGGCAATATTGCCTGATCTGGTTGAACGCTGCGTCCGTGACCTCCGGGAACGTGAAGACAGGGGTAATGAGCCGAAGCTGCCCCTGAGAGTCATGTCGATAAGGCGACGGCATGTCTCGTTGAGCCAGGCGGCACAGTACCGACCCCAAGTGATCCACACACGTCATTGCCGTGAACGGATCATTTACCCCTGGGGAGAGGGCTCGTACCGCGATTTCGACAAGCTGGTTGACCGCAAACTCAATGTCTTGAACCGACGTACGCTGGTTCCCCAGAGCAAATGCGGAATTGACGCTGCGCACCAGCTGATCGGTAATCCTTTTTCCCGGCCAGACCAGCGCCAACGTCGCGGCTATCCTCCGCGTGATGGGCTACAATGCCAAGTCGCTGGTACACGGCACCCAGGGCATGATCTGGGACAAGATGGAAGCATCGGGCAAGACGCA
>JBEPXL010000168.1:0-2386 GCA_041641935.1 Desulfobacteraceae bacterium
GCCGAGTTCATCGGATTTTTCTTTCTTCATCAGAAGACAGTAGGTGTTGTTGAAGGGCATCGGGGGGAGCCAGACCATGTCGTTGCGCTTCAGGTCGAGTTCCTTGATGGTCTGGTAACATTCCTCCGGATCGGTGATCGGGTCTTCCTTGAGCAGGGTCACAAGACCGGTTCCGGTATATTCCATGTACACGTCAATCTGACGGTTTTCCAGCGCCTTGCGGGCCACCAGTGTGCCGCCGAGACCGGTTTTGTCCACGGTTTCAAAGCCGTTCTTTTCCAGAAGGGCGATCATGATCTGCCCCAGAATCCGCTGCTCGGTGAAGTTCTTGGCGCCGACCACCATCTTTTTTTCCTGCGCAAAGACAGAGGCGGGCATTCCGAACAGAATGGCCGTCATGAGCAGACAAAGTACCAGAATCATCCCTTGTTTCATTCTTTTCATTTCGTAACATCTCCTTTGTTTATAATGGTCAGGTTACACTCAATCGTATCTCAGTCCGGGGCTGACAATCCAGTTTTCCAGTACCCCGAACAGCCAGTTCAGGGTGATGGCCAGAAAGGCGGTCGGTACCGCACCTGCCAGCATGTAACCGGCGTCAACCATGGCGATGCCGGTAAAAATCAGATCCCCCAGGCCGCCGCCGCCGACCAGAAAACTCATGGCCGCCGTTCCCACATTGATGACCGTTGCGGTACGGATACCGGTCAGGATAATGTACATGGCGTTGGGAAGTTCCACCTTGAACAGAAGCTGCACGGGCCGCATGCCCATGCCGCGTCCGGCGTCGAGGAGGTTATGATTCACCCCGGCCAGACCGGCGACACTGTTGCGTATGATCGGCAGCAGGGCGTAGATGATCAGGGCGAAGATCGCCGGTTTTTTTCCGATGCCGATGTAGGTCATGGAAATGGCGATGACAGCCAGCGAGGGGACGGTCTGCAGGATTCCCAGAAGATTCAGAATCACTTCCCTGTATCTGCGCATGTACCCGCGGGTCAGCAGAATCCCGATGGGAACGCCGATGGCAATGGCGATGGTGCTGGAGATCAGCACCAGCTGAACATGCTCCAGAAACAGTTCCCAGATTTCCACGGGATTGTCCAGGGCGAACTCGAGAAATCCCATTCGTTCGGCGTACACGCCCGCAGCAAAGGTGATCAGGAGTGAAACGGCATTCCAGATCCGGGCGCCTCTGCCGGGCCGGTTATCCTTCACATCCTTCATATAATCCTCCCGCCGGTGGTGATTTTGCCCCAGCGCCCCCCCCGTTCATCATAGGTTTCACCGACCATGGCAACCAGCGTGCGACTGTTGAGAACGCCTTTCAATTTTCCATCGTCGTCCACCGCCACGACGATGCCGACATCATAGGTCAGCATCTTGCTCAGGGCATCCTTGAGGTTCTGCTCGGGCCGGACCGTAATGGTCATGGGGCGGACCATATCGCCCACCGGTCCGTGGTGACCCCGGAGATCCACCTGATTGACATACCCTTTCAGGTGGTCTTCGGGATCAGCCACCAGCAGAAAGCCCAGGTCGTTTTCGATCATCTGTTCCACTACCTCTTCCGCCGCGTCATCCATATGGCAGTGGACCGGATCGACCAGCATGGCGTCTTTGACCTTGAGCAGATCCAGCCGCTTCAGGGCCCGGTCCGCCCCCACAAAGTCCTTGACGAACTGGTTTTTCGGGCGGGTCAGCAGTTCCTCCGGCGTGGCATACTGGATCAGCCGTCCGGAGTCGAGCAGCGCGACCCGGTCGCCCATCTTGACCGCTTCATGAATGTCATGGGTAACGAAGATGATGGTCTTTTTCAGCTTGGCCTGGATCTTCAGAAATTCATCCTGAAGCACCTCCCGGTTGATGGGGTCAATAGCCCCGAAGGGCTCGTCCATGAGCATGACCGGCGGGTTGGCCGCCATGGCTCGTGCCACCCCGATCCGCTGGGCCTGACCACCGGACAGTTCTCTGGGATACCGGTTCCGGAAAATGGCCGGCTCCAGATTGACCAGGCCCAGCAGTTCATCGACCCGTTCACTCATCTGCTGTTTGGACCAGCCGAGCAGTTTGGGAACAGTGACAATATTTTCGTAGACGGTCATGTGGGGAAACAGCCCGATCTGCTGGATGGCATAGCCGATGCTGCGGCGGAGTTCGATGACATCCATTTCCAGGATGTTCTGCCCGTTGATCCGGATGGTGCCGGAGGAGATCGGCTCCAGCCGGTTCATCATCCGCATCAGGGTGGTTTTGCCGCATCCGGAGGAGCCGATGAGGATACAGATATCCCCGCTGGGAACCTGGAGGTTGACGCTGTCCACCGCCGGAATGTCACTGCCGGGATAGATCTTGGTGACGCGCTCCAGTTCAATTGCAGTTTCAG
>JBEPXL010000168.1:2396-7296 GCA_041641935.1 Desulfobacteraceae bacterium
CAGCCGGTTTTCAATCAGTCCGAAGATAAAATCGACAATAATCGCCATGACGGCAACCGAAATGGCCCCGGCTTTGATCATGGCGTCGTAGGTCTGGTTGATGCCCATAAATATGAAATGGCCGAGCCCGCCTGCCCCGATAAATGCGGCAATGGCCCCGATGCCGATGGACATGACCACCGCCACCCGGACACCGGCGAAGATGATGCTCAGGGCCATGGGAAGCTGCACCTTGATCAGCACCTGGTTCCGGGTCATGCCCATGCCGATACCTGCGTCGATGATGGCCGGGTCAACATTCTTGATGGCCGCGTAGGTGTTGCGGATGATCGGCAGCTGGGAGTAGAGGATCAGGGCCACGATGGCCGGAACGATACCGATGCCGTAGCCGAAAAGCGAAAGGAAGGGAATCATGATGCCGAAGAGGGCGATGGAGGGAATGGTCATGATAATGCCCGCAAGATAGAGGACAATATCCGCCGCCCGGCGGTTGAAGGTGATGGCGATCCCGATGGGTACACCGGTGAAGATGGCGATGATCACAGCGATGGTGACCACATAGGCATGCTGCCATGCCAGCTGCAGGATTTGTGACCACTGGTTCAGAAAAAACTGCCAGGTTTCCATGTTGCGCTCCTCCGGGCGGTATCAAAGAGATTCAGAAAAGTACGAAATGTTTTGATTTCTCCTTTAAACAGCAGATCAGTAAAATATCGATCGGAAGGAAGCCCGCCTGCACCTCCTTCCGGAATCATCTGTTTCCGCAGAAAACGGAACGCCGCTGGATTACCGGCCGTTCTGTGCCGAACGGCCCGGCATCCGGTTCCTGTTAAAAAATCACCATAATATAATATGATATAAAAAGCAAATATCGAAATTTTAAAAGATTTATATCTTTATCCGGTTCAATCGACAAAAATTTTCCCGAGATTTGCCGTCGTGAGATCATCATTGAGATACATGCCCAGGCCGGTGCGCTGGATGGAGAGCATACCCCGTTCATCATAGACCGGCATCTCCACATCGGGCGCCTCTGCCGGTGTAACGGAACCGGCCAGATCGATGGCCTTTTCCAGTTTGGCGATGGAAAAGTCGACCAGATGACGCAGGAACGCAAACGGGTGACGCAGCATGTGAAACCCGTATTTCAGCGCCAGTGCCTGCCCCTGCCGGGCATCCGCAAAAGCCCGTTCGGTGGGATGTTCTTCATTGGTGGTGGCCCCGCTCTGGAATGTGGGAAGATCGAGCATCAGGTTCAGGTGGGACATCAGAATGTTGAGCAGATGATGGCTCTTGAGGCCGTAATTGGGATTGTAGTCGAACCGCGGATCGGCGATGGTGGGGAACCCCGCATGGACGACCGTTGCGCCGGGACGCAGCAGCTGTGACGCACAGATTCCGAACAGCACTTCGGCATGGGTCATGGCCAGTACACCGTTATAGCAGAACGGTGCGCTGATACCGGCCATGGGCATGGCGGAGATACAGACCGGGATTCCCGCCCGGACCACTTTCACAAAATGTTCGGAGAAATTTTCATTCACCGCCAGCGGGGGACGGGTCAGGCAGAAGAGCGCCATGAAGTTTCCTCTGTTTTCATGGAGTTCCCCTGCCCTTGCCAGGGAGGCGTCCGAGGTGACCGCAGAATAGATCGGTTTGGTGCAGTGCTGCACCATAATGTTCATCTGCTCGATCTCGTCCTTCAGCTTTACCCCCCGTCCCATGCCGGTAACAATGGCGCTGGCTTCGGCAATCTGCGCGATCCGGGCCACATGATCCGGTGTGGGAATGATACCGCCCTGTCCGGCGGCGTCATCATAGATATACGGCGCCGTTCCGCCGATGAAAAAGCTGTTCCGCGCTACAAAGAAGTCTGCCACGGACGGAACCGTGGCAAGACATTCCGCTACCAGTTCTGTGGTCAGGTAAATGCGGTTTTCATGGAAAAACGCCTTTCCCTCCTCTTCATGCCGCCGGAAGGCCATGACGATTTCCGGCTGCCTGCATTCGACGCCCAGATTCTCCAGCATCCAGAGCGCGTCCTCATGGGTCCGGCGGAGCATCTCCACCGTTTCCGTCCCCAGCAGTGCTTCCGAGATGCTTACCTGAGCGTGATTGATGCGATCCATTCCAAAGCCGACCGGATACGCCGGCGCATTTGTCTCGATTACCTGTTGTGCATTGATCATATTGTGTCCCTCCCGCATAAAAAGTCAAAACAGTTTATCCTGTCGCCACGACCTGCATTGTGGCGTATGGCGGTTACCTGTCTGTCTGACCGGCTGAAATGGAATCGAGCCAGTCCGTGAACCGCTTTTCCCCGGCCGGTTTCAGTCCCCATTCCGCACCGGCGTCCAGCAGGGCATGAACCATGTCACGACCATATCCTCTGGAGCAGGTGAAGAGCATCACCGAACCCGAAGGTTCCCGGTGCAGGGTGACCATCTGGCAGGGCACATGGGAAAACGGTCCCTGAAACAGAAACGGTGGTGTGCGCTCCGGGGCCTGAAAGTCGAGGGAGGAGAGTTTTTCGGTAATCGAGAAGATCTCTTTGCCCAGGAGCGCCAGAAAAAGGGTTGCGTCCGTCATCTCCGTAAAGGCCGGATCATCGGGCATGGGCGGCGTCTCTCCGGCCAGATGCCAGACCGCCGCCTGCGTGCCGTTCATCCGGTTGACCAGAATGCCGTTCTCCAGACGGGACGTGTTCACGGTATGGGGAATGATGAACCCGCCGGACTGGAACCTGTCCAGGTGCCGGCTCTGGATATCCCACCGGGGTCGATGACTCAGATCCACCAGCCAGGGACCGTCTCCTTCATTCCCGTATTCCAGAACGACCGTCCAGTTGTCCCGGATGTCGGTCCGGACGGGCTGCCCTGTAAAGTGAATGGGTGAAAGCCTTCGAAATGTTGTCATTGCATCTGCCTCGTATCCAGTCCCGTCAGCTTCGCATCCGCTGACCGTCGGGGTCATAAAACGGCATCGGCACGACCTCGGCCTGCCGCAGATTTCCCTCGCAGCCGTCTTCGTAGATGCGGAGGGATGTGCCGGTTTTCGCCAGTTCGTCATCGATCAGCGCCATACCGACGGCTTCGCTGCGTGCGATACTGTACCGCGCCGTGCAGACATACCCCCGGATGACAGAATCGACCACCGGTGATCCGTCCCGCGGCGCCTGATTGTTGTCGGTCATCCGGATGCCCGCCAGCTTGAGCCGTCCCGGCTGGTGTTCCGTATCCTGCAGGGCCTTCGCCCCCACGGTTTTCGCCTCGGGTTTGTTCCGGTACCAGAGAAAACCGAGCCCCACATCATGCAGCGTGGTCCGCTGTTCCGATTCGGACCCGATAATCACATGGCCTTTTTCCATGCGGAGGACACTCTGGGCCTCCAGCCCGAAATTCCGGATGCCGAAGGTTTTTCCCGCTTCGGCGATCCGGTCCCAGAGGGCCTGCATGCAGGATGCCGGGACATGAATTTCGTAGGAGAGTTCCCCCACAAACCCCAGCCGCATGGCCCGCACCGGAACGGTCCCGCCGATCCTGTATTCCCGGTATCCCATGAAAGGAAAGGCTTCATTGGACATGTCATCATCGATCACCTGTTCAAGTACCTTCCGGGCGTTTGGGCCTGCCAGATTGATGGCGCCGAAGGCATCCGTGAGATTCACGATGGCGTAATTCCAGTCTTCGTACCGGGTATGATACCGGAACCATTCGGCCGTCTGCCCGGCCCGGCCTGTGGATGTGGTGAAGTAGTATTCATTTTCCCCCCGCCGGGTAATGACCCCGTCATCCACGAGACAGCCGTCTTCATTGCACATGGCCGAATATTTGAGCTTTCCTTCGGGAACCTTTGTCATGTCGCCGACATAGACCCGCTGCAGGGCCTTGATAGCGTCGGGGCCGAAGATCCGGAACTTGCCCAGGGTGGAGACATCGATCATGCCGACATTGTTCCGCACCGCTTCGATCTCCTCACGGGCGCTGCTGTCATCGGAAAACCGCCGGGCCCGTTTCCAGACCCCGATCCGCTGCATGACGCCGCCGCCCGTTTTCTGGGCGTCATGAACCGGTGTGTGCTTGCACATGTCGTGGGCGCTTCCGGCGTAGGTCGCCAGGAATACCGGAACCAGCGGGGGACGGACGGTTGTGGGGCTGGCATGGGCTGCCGCGTCGCCGTGGTGCTGGGCCACCAGAAGCGGCAGGTTATGGCCGGGAATGCCGCCCTGACCGGGACCGGTTCCCGCCGCCGTGAACCGTTTGATCAGTTCCGGCATGTCAAATCCCATGCCGATGGCCTGGTCCACATTCTTGACGGTGGTGTCTTCATCAAAGCAGATAAAGGTCTTCCGCCCCTTCACCGGAGCCTGCACCAGTTTGCTTCCCCGCACCGGACCGGGCAGATCCCGGAGGAGATTCTGCGCGGAGGAGATGGCGGCATCCACCGATCTGCCGCAGTCCGCCGCTGCGGCCAGACCGGCCAGGCGGCCCGACGCTGCAACGGAACGGGCGTCGTTCAGTCCCAGAAGACGGCCCGCCGGATGCATCTGTTTCGGCAGCGTCTGCGGCAGAAAGAAGCCGGTGTGAGGGTCAAAGGCCAGTTTCGCTCCGGCAAGGGTCAGGGGACCGGTGACCGGCGTCATTCCCGCAGAGGCGACCAGCACGTCGCATTCCTCTGTCCGGTCCCGGACGCCGTTGAGGGTGTTTAAGGTGACACCGGTGACGGTTTTTCCGCCGCGGGATGCAGTGGCGATCCATCCCCGCAGATAAGGAATATTGCGTTCCGCCAGGGCCGACAGCAGCGCGGGATTCTGGTCATCTTCGCGAATATCGGCGACACAGGCGATTTCCAGTCCGAGATCAAAGAGGTCGATGGCGGCTTCCAGCCCCAGATCGTGGCC